>CAMWSI010000045.1 GCA_947176875.1 uncultured Bacteroidales bacterium | reverse complement strand
CTTATATACGTCGTCGTCCTGACTTGTCCACGTGATTTGCGCGTCCGCCACCGTCATCCCGTCGCATCTGACTTTGCCGCTGACCGTGGCTTTCGCCTTTTCGTACACTTTCACATAGCTGACATACCAAGCCATGATGCTGAACGCGTTTTCGCCTCCCCCGTTGAATCTGATTTTGAAATATTTATCTTTTACATGAGGCGTGATGTCGATGTAAAACCGCGTGTATTCATAGGCGCTTTCCTGATTGGTGTGGGTTTGTACGGTCTGCCATTGCGTGCCGTCCCAGACTTCGGCCTTGATGTGTTCGGTCGTGCCGCCGCCAGAGCCCGTATAATTGTGGCAGGCGATGTCGTAAGCCAGTATGACGCCCTCTAAATCCTTTGCGCTTAATTCTTTGCTTTCAAGGCAATAGTCGCTGTAGTTTTTCAGGATGGACCGCGGTTTGAATTGGGCTGCCGGAATGACCAAGCCGCCTTCCCGGTAATTGGCCGTCCAGTAGTTGTCGGTGGCCGGATCCAGTTTCCAGAAGTTCTCGGTCAGGTCGTAAGTCTCCCATCTTTCGACGAACGGCAGGATACGGATGTCCGGAATCTCGGCGTTCAGCGTTTCCGACCGGGTCGTGCTGCCGTCTTCGAAAACGGCTTCCACGCAATAGGCGACGGGGCCGTAAGCCGGCACATTGTCTATGAAAGAAGTCCGGGTAATGAGTGTGGCGTTCACTTTTTCCGTACCGCGGTAAAGGTTATAGCCTATCAGATAGTTGTGCGCGCTTTTGTTCGGCATCACTTTGTTCGAGCCAATCGCGACGTCGTCTATAAGCAGCGCCTGGCCTTCCGGGGTCACGCAGTTGATGGCGACATATTTGGCCGTGGCGGGGAACGTATATTCGAAATAATGCATGCCGGGCGCTTCTTTGGTCGATTGCGGCACCTCGATAGGCGTGCTGCCGTTGAGGAATGTGAAAGCAGAAATGTTGATGTCGGTTGTGGAGTAACCGATATTGATGAGTTCGTTGCCGTAAGAGGCGTTGAACGAGCGCGCCCAGAACGACAGTCTTATGGAGTCTGCGAACGCGTATTTCGTCAGGTCCGGACTGATGAGCCAGTCGTTCCGATAATCATTGACGGTGGCGAAAGAAATCAGGCATTTGTCGCCGGAGTGTGGAAAACCGCGCGCCGTAGTATAGGCCGGTGTGGTTTTTGACGGATTCCATATCCGGAACGCCGAAGGTTGGCCGGCGTTCTCAAACTGGGTCTCGCCGATGAGGTACTCTTTGTCGTGATCCATGTCGGCATACTGCCAGCCGATGGTGCCGGCCGAATGGATGGCGAAATCCCTATGGTCTTCGAAGTCGTCGAAAAGACCGTATATTTCCTCGGCGGTGTGCCACGAAAGCGTGACCTGTCTGTCGCGGATGGTATCGATGACCGGTTTTCCGGGTGTGCCGTTCTGCGCCGAGAGCCGGGGCAGCAGACCGAATATGGCCAGACCTGCGAGCCATAAACCTGTTTTATGTGTCGTTTTCATAATGGTGTCTTCTGTTTTCGGTAAGGGAATGGTTAAAGTATGATGATTTTTCTGGCGACCGTCGCGCCGTCTTTTTGTACGTACAGGATGTAAGTGCCTTTGAACTTTCCGACATCCAGGAATTTTCGTCCGGCCGCCATGCGGAAAGCCTCTACGGTCTGTCCTGACAGGCTTGACAACCGCACGTCGCAGACGCCTTCGCCGCTTATTTCCACATACAGCGTTCCGACGGCAGGATTCGGATAAACGTTCACGTTCGCTTCCAGCATGGCTTTCAGCGGTTCGTTGGCAATCGTCGTGTCGGCAGGTTTCGTCGTGTCGGGCAACGGCCCCGGCGTCTTGGTGCCTTCGGCATAGTGTACACTGATTTCACAGAGAAGCAGGGCGTCGGAACGCAGGATCAATTCCCCGTCGTGTCTGTATATTTCGAGGTCGTAGCGTTCTGCAGGTATCCAGCTGTCGTTTTGCCGTGTGAAGCATTGCGAGAGCGTACCGTCTCCGTTTTCGTTGAACTGCCATTCGTATTTGTCCGTACGGCGGTTGTCGTCGCTGAAATTATAGTAAATTCTGCCGTCGAGGATTCCCGCTTCGTTGTAGAAATAGCGGAGCGAAATGGTATGCACCCATTCCAGCGACAGCCATACTTCGTGTTTTACGCTGTCTTTCACGCCGTTTTTATCGTAGAAATAGTATTCGCGCATCGAATTTTCCAACTCTCCGAGCGCGGCGTCGAAAGTCCGCGTGTATTCTTCCGAGACAAGATTCTCCTCGTTGTAAGTATAGGCACGGTGCATGCTTGTGTCCCATCTGCCCGTACTGTCGGTATAGAATTGGAGATAGTCCGTCAGGTTGCCGTTTCCGTTGTAGGCGTATTCGAAGCGGTACGTATCGCCGTATTGGCCGGTGATTTCATTCATAATACGTCCCAGTTCCCTGACAAGGCGGCCGTTTTCGTAGGTACGGTAATAGGCGCGGTACGGAAACCATTCCGAACCTGTCCAGATGGACATTTCAAAGGCGGTCTCGCGACCTTCCGCATCGTATGTGTATTCTGTCTTTTCCTGCATTTTCCATCCCGTCGATTGCAGATCCGGCGCTTCTTTCAGGCTCGAAAGCAACCGGTTGTCGTCCGTATAGGTGTAAGTGTAGCGGGATGCCGGCGTCCAGGATCGCATGTTGGCGTTATACGTCTGGTTCAGCAACGAAACGTGCCGTCCCTGTTTGTCATAGACCGATATTTTACGCGCGTTCGGCACATAGTCGCCTTGTTGATAGAAATAATTGACAGTCGTATCGATGAGATCCCAACGGTTGAACGTCGCGTCGATGCGTTGCGAGGGTGCCCATACGTTGCCCGCCCGCAGGAAAGATTCCGTGGCGACGGCGTTGCCGCGTTCATCGTACGTATAGACGAACATCGCGTATTCGCCCGATGTTTTTGACCCGATGACCGTATCGGGTAACGACCAGAAAATAAGGCTGTCGGACGCGGTTTTGGCGGTTTTCAGACCCGTAGCCGGTATTTCGGTGCCGTCTATGAGGAAGACCGGACTTTCCGTGTCCTGCCGTTGGGCGTGCAGGCCGCCTGCCCAAAACAGGCAGGCCAATAGAAGCATGTTTCTTTTCATGTAGGTGTATTGCTTGTATGATTTAACGGAATTCCGGCGGCGTTCGGCTTTGACCGGATGCCGCCGGAATATCGGTTCCCGTGGAGAGATTTAGCGTACGACCATCTTTTTGGCGTCGAAGGCTCCGGCAGCCGTTACCCGGCGTACGATATAGAGTCTGTTCGGAGTTACGTCCATGCGGATTTCCGCCCCCGTGCAACGGGCCTGTCCGGAGAGACGGCCGTTGAGGTCGTAAACCGAATAACGGTCGCCGTTCAAGCCAATGATAACCAATGTGCCGTTTTCGGCATAAACCGACCAACGGGCGGCTTCGCATTGCTCGTTGGCCGATCCTTCGGCGAATACGGCTGTGAGCGTGACATCCTTTTCGACCTTGAACGTATAGACGGCCGTTGTCGATACTTCGGTTTCACCCTCCATCCAGGCTACGAAATGGTAGTTCTCATTGGGCGTCGCCTTGATTGTCACGGTGCTGCCTTCCGCAAATTCGCCGGCGCGTTCCGTTTTGCCCCATTCGTCATGGTTGGCGTTGAGCGTCACAGTGTATTTCTGTGCCGCATCCGCAAAAACCGCCGTCAGCGTAATGTCTTTCTCGATTTTGAACGTATAGACGGCTTCTTTCGACACTTCGGCGCCGTCTTCCTGCCAAGCGATGAATTTGTAACCTTCGTTGGGCGTCGCCTTGACCGTCACCTCCGTGCCGCCTGCGAATTCGCCGCTGCCCTCTACGGTTCCCCATGCCGGATTATTGACGCCCAAGCCCAGCACATATTGCGTTTCGATGAATACGGCGGTCAGCGAGCGGTCGTCTTCGGGCTGGAAAGTGTATTCGGCTTTGGTCGAAACCTCTTCGTCGCCCTCCATCCAGGCCTTGAATTGATAGCCGTTATGGGCCACGGCCTTGACCGTGACGCTCGCGTCGCCTTCGTAGGTGCCCGCGCCGCTTACGGTGCCGGCGTTTTCAGGCGTGGCGTTCAGCGTGATGACAAAGCGGCTCTTCCTGAAGACGGCTTTATAGGTTACATCCTTGTCCGGCATCTGGAAAGAAATGAGCGAAGAGTCTGTCTTTTGCGTCTCTTGTTCCACAACCGCCCCGTTGTCCAGCCAATGTACGAATCGGAAACCGTCGTTGGCGACGGCAAGCAGGTGGATCTGATCTCCTTGCCGATAGAGGTTGCCGTCGGATGCCTCGATAGTGGTTTTATTTACGATGCGTCCCATGACCGGGTCGTTCACCTCGTATGTCAGGCGGGACAGAATGCGTAAATCCACTTCGAAAGTCGTGTCGAATACCGCGCTATAGGGTTTTTTGTAACGGATCTCGAACCGATAAGTGTAACTGTTGCCGTTCACGGCCGTGCTGTCCTTGAAAGCGACAGGCAAGGCGTCGAACGCGAAAACAGACTCGTATGTGGTCTGGTCGTAAGGCGCACTCCAATAAGTCAATGCCGTACCCATCCCTGATTCCGAACTCAGTTTGCGGGAAAGCCGGACCATTTCCACCTTGTAGTTTTCTTGGTCTCTCAGGGCTTCCGGCCAACGCCAGCTTAACAGCAACGTATCTTGGGTCTCGTTCCATTGCGCCAGGAACGACTCTACCGGCAAAAGGGCGGGGCCGTCATAGCGGAATTGGATGCCGGACGGATAAACGCTTGTTTTTTCCTGGGCGGCTGTTACCGACATTTCAAAATCCTCTATGTCGGTGTGTTTGATGCGGATAAGGTATTTGGCGCCCATCCGTCCCGTCGTTTTCAACGACCAGGCGGCATAAGCCTGTGCGTCTCCCGCTGTGGTTTCGGTTATTTTGGTCGTGCCGTCGGCGTTCCATAATTCGATGACGGCACCGGCCAGAAGCGCGTATTCGCCCGTATAAGGATTCGAGGCACCGAAATAAGTATTCACGAAAGTGAATTCCATCTCCTTGCCCTCCATGACGATTTTATCGGCCGTCACATCCGCCTCCAGCGTAACGGTGACGGATGGCGTGTTTTGCTGTTCATAACCGAAAGCGGAGGCAACCACCGTGTAGGTGCCCGGTTTCACGCCTTGGAACGTATATTCGCCGATAAGGTTGCTCCGGACTTCATAAGCGCGGGTCTCTCCGTTCATCAGGTAAAGGCTGACGGCATCGGACAAGCCGTCCACCTTGCCGCTGACGTTTACGGCAATGCGTTCGAGCTCAATGTTTAGCGTAAGGCCGTCTTCGGTCAATGTGAATTTACCGTCCGCGGGACTTTTTATCGCGTAATTCGTCGCCTTGGTCGTGCCGAGGTCGTAGTCATATCCGCCTTGCGGATCATAGACATAAAACATCGTCTCGCCGACGGGAATGTCCGTGAAATTATATCGGCCGTTGAGTACCGTCGCGCTCAAATGTTTGCCTCTAACGGTCTTAAGCCCGATTTTCATGTCTCCGCCGGGCAGGGTGGCGAGGCTTTCGCCGTGTAACGTTACCTCGCCGGATATCGCAGCGGGGGGCAACGGTTTTTCGGCCATGTATATCTCATGGGACAGAAACGCCATGGAGCCGTATTTTTCGCCATAAGCGGTCAAAACCGTGTCTTTGTCCAAATAACTTTCGGCCCGGATGTTTATGGCGTAACGCAGGTCGGCGTCTTTCTTCACGAGAAATTTGACGTTGCCGTAGCTGTCGGAGATGGCCGTGAGGGTCTTTGCATCGCTTCCGCTTGTCGGAGTGCAGGCAACCGTCGCATTGGCGATATTTTTCGAATTGGCCCAATACTGATATTGGGCGTTCCATTCTCCGTATTTGACGGCAATTTGCAAATAGCCGCGCGTGTCATCGACAGTGGCTTTGAAGTCGTGCTCCAAATTGGAAGTCTCTACCGTGATATTGCCGTTAAAGACGAGAATCTTGTCATAGACCCCGCCTTCGAAATCCAGCACATACGACCCGGCCGCCACGTCGGTTATGGTATAAACGGACTTATAACTGTCGTTGTCGGCTACCGTTCCGGAGTAGGCAACGCTGCCGTCCTGATTCAATAATCTGACAGTCCCGGAAATGCCGTTTTCTACGGGATATTGAGGATTATACGGATTGTCGCACGTCACTGCGCCGGAAACAGTGACTCCGTCCGCCAGACAGAGTCCCGTTCCGCACAGCAAGACAAAAAGCAGGGTAGTCATCAATCTTTTCATAGGGCATAAGTTTTAGTTGGTTTATAAATTTGTCGAGTGCTTGGAAGCGAGAGCATTTTGCAGACATCCGACTTCCTGGGAACAAATTTATCTATTGAAAAGACGCTCTTTTGCCTCAAATACCTTATAAAACCTTAACACTTGGCTGAAACGTACTATACATCGCCTTAGTATAAGGTTGCAAAGTTCTTATATATAATATATTGAATGTTTTGCTTAGCATGGCAGGCCATCATGAAGAACGTAGCCAAAAGGCGCTGTCCGCACTTTGTTTCCGGTCAAAGCGAAGGCACTTTGTCCTAAGGGGCGTTCTGCGGGCCGGGCTGCCGGGATAAAAAGAAGCGGGGGGGGGGGGTGTTTCTCCACCCCCGCGCGGGGGGTTGTATTATTTATAGAAGCA
>CAMWSI010000044.1 GCA_947176875.1 uncultured Bacteroidales bacterium | reverse complement strand
TCCAACGCCGTGGCCGAACTGGCCATCGGCATGGCGATTTACATGTACCGCAACCAATTCACGCCGGGTACGGGTCACGAATTGATGGGCAAGAAATTGGGCGTTCACGCTTACGGCAACGTAGGCCGCCACGTAGCCCGCATCGCCAAAGGCATGGGTATGGAAATCTACGGCTACTGCCGCCACAAGGAAACGATTGAAAAAGACGGTATCAAGGCTCTGGCTTCCGCCGAAGAACTGTACAGCACCTGCGACATCGTTTCGTTGCACCTGCCGGCCAACAAAGACACGGCCGCTTCGATCAACTTCGAACTCTTGAACCGTATGCCCAAGAACGGTATGGTCATCAACACGGCCCGCAAGGAAGTGATTGACGAAGCCGGTTTGGCCAAGATGTTCGCCGAACGCGAAGACTTCATGTATGCCTCCGACATCATGCCGGCCAACCACGCCGAATTGAGCGAGAAGTTCGGCAAACGCTATTTCGCCACCCCCAAGAAACAGGGTGCCGAAACGGCTGAAGCCAACATCAACGCCGGCTTGGCCTCCGCGACGCAAATCGTCAAATTCCTCAAGGAAGGGGACCGTACATTCCAAGTGAACAAATAAAAACGGAAAACTTCCTGCGGCCTTGCGCCACAAACCGATAGGGCTGTTCCATTACGGAGCGGCCCTATTTTTATAGAGGACTTCCGGTTTCGAAACACTGACAGGCCTGCCTTTTCGCCCAGCCGGACTTTTTCGATCGGCTTGAGTGTTGAGAACCTACCAAACAAACAAGGATGAGACGCTTTCGCATTTTGATTTACACGCTCTGCCTATCGAGCTGTTGCAGTCTTTCCGTTTCGACGGCACAGGCGCAATTGGGACAGAACGCACCCGCGCAAAGCAAAAAGAATACGACCGCCAACGGCATAAACAGGGAATCACCGCCTCCGACCACTGATCCGGAAATGACCAAATTCCAACAGTTGCAAGACCAGACCGTCTATAAAAAGGGATTCGACAAGCGGCGTTTCTTTTTCGGCGGCGATTTGGGCGTACAATTCGGTTCGCTCACGGCCATCGACATCGCGCCGACCGTCGGCTATACGTTCCACCGCATGTTCAAAATGGGCCTATCGTTCACATTTGAATATTTCGCCTACAATTATTACACTCCGACATCCGTAGAACGACGCAAATACTTTATTTACGGCGGCAGTATCTTCGCCCGTTTCTATCCGATCAAGTATGTCTATCTGCACGTCGAAATGATGGGCCTCAACCAACCGCGTCCGAACCTCGACCAAAGACGCTGGATGGGCTATCCGCTCGTCGGCCTCGGCTACAACCAACCGTTGGGCGAACGCACGGCCCTACAACTGCAACTGCTTTGGAACCTGAATAATTCTTCGGAAAGTATCCTGGCCAATCCCATTGTCTCGTTAGGATTCAACATCCGTCCTTAACACGCTTGCTCTACACGGCCGTACAAATCGTGAATTTCAGCCTCCGTGATACGGACGTCGTAGAATCCGCCGATTTGCAACTTCCCGTCGGCACGCGCTATCAGCACCTCGTCGTCCACTTCCGGCGAATCGTAACGGGTTCGACCTATGTAATAATCGCCCTCCTCCCGGTCTATCACGACTTCGAATACCTTACCTACACGGGCTTCATTCAAACTCAATGAAATATCTTCCTGTAACCGCATGATTTCGTCAGCACGGCGATCCTTTTCCCCGGCCGACACAATATCCTGCATGGCAGACGCCGGCGTCCCCTCCTCTTCGGAATACGTGAAAACGCCCAAACGATCGAAACGGAACCCGGCTACAAAGTCTTTGAGTTCTTCGAAAGCCGCTTCGGTCTCGGTCGGGAAACCGACTATCAGCGTTGTGCGGAATACGGCTTCCGGCAAGGCGGCCTTGAGTTTATGCAACAGTGCCATCGTCTTCTCGCGGTCGGTGGCACGTTGCATGTCATGCAACACCGATGTGGCGATATGCTGCAACGGTATATCGATATAAGCGCACAATTTGGGCTCGGTCTGCATGAGCCGCAGCAAATCTTCCGGAAACGAATGAGGATAGAGATATTGCAGACGGATCCAACGCACCCCCTCTATACGCGCCAAAGCCTGCACCAGATCGGCGATACATTGGCGCCCATACAAATCCAATCCGTAATACGTCACATCCTGTGCCACCAGTATCAATTCCTTGACCCCTTGCCCCACCAGAGCCTCCGCCTCCTTGATCAGGCTTTCCATCGGACGGGATTTATGCTTGCCGCGAATCAGCGGTATGGCACAGAACGCGCATTGCCGGTCGCAACCTTCCGAAATCTTGAGATAGGCGTAATGCCCGGGCGTGGTCAAAACCCGTCGCTCCGGATTGAAATCCACAGCCCCCGCCGTTTCTCCGCCCGCAATGGCCGCGACCACCTTTTCCGGCTCCCTGACGCCGAACCAAGCGTCCACTTCCGGTATCTCGGCGGCCAGTTCCTGTCCGTAACGCTGGGCCAGACATCCCATGACATACAATTTCTTGATGCGCCCCTTGCCTTTCAACATACAGGAACGCAATATCATATCGATGGATTCCTGTTTGGCATCACCGATGAAGCCGCAGGTGTTGATGAGCAATACATCCGGATGTTTCGCACTGTCGGGCGGCAACAATGTCCAATGCGCCGGCAACACATGTGCGAGCACCACCTCGGAATCGACGGTATTTTTGGAACAACCTAAACTGATCAGTTTTAATGTAGCCATATCTTTTACATGAACAATGACCGCACGAACTCGTGCTTGTCGAAAATACGCAAATCCTCCATTTTCTCGCCTACACCGATATAGCGGATAGGTATCTTGAATTGATCCGATATACCGATCGCAACCCCGCCCTTGGCCGTACCGTCCAATTTGGTCAGTACCAAGGCCGTCACTTCCGTCGCGGCCGTAAACTGCCGTGTCTGCTCTATCGCATTCTGACCGGTCGAGGCGTCCAACACGAGCAGGACTTCATGCGGGGCGTCCGGAACCACCTTCTTCATGACCTGTTTAATTTTGGACAATTCATTCATCAGGTTGATTTTATTGTGCAGACGGCCGGCCGTATCGATGATGACGACATCGGCCTGTCTGGCCACCGCCGATTTAAGGGTATCAAAAGCCACCGATGCCGGATCGGCCCCCATTGACTGTGCCACGACCGGGACGCCCGAACGCTCGCCCCAAGCCTGCAACTGTTCCACCGCCGCCGCCCTAAACGTATCGGCCGCCCCCAACACGACGGAAGCGCCGGCCTGTTTGAACCTATAAGCCAGTTTGCCAATCGTCGTCGTCTTACCGACGCCATTGACGCCCACCACCATAATGACATAAGGCCTGCATTCAGCCTTGACCGTAAAATCCTGCGCCTCGCTCTCCGCCAGCAAGGCTTCCACTTCCTCGCACAGCACTCGGTTCAATTCGGAAGCATTCAGATAATGCTCCTTCGCGATACGCCGCTCCAGACGTTCCACAATCCGGACCGTCGTCTCCACACCGACATCCGACATCACCAACGCCTCTTCTATTTCGTCCAAGACCGTATCATCCACCTTGGATTTACCGGCCACCGCCCGCGTGATTTGCTTGAAGACGCTCTCTTTGGTTTTGCTCAAACCGGTTTCCAAATTCGTCGTATCCCGCCGGTCTTTAGACTGTTCCTTGGAGAAAAAACTGAAAAATCCCATAATTTCTTTATGCCTGAGGGTATAAACACAAAAAGAGAGCCGCGGAAGGCGGCTCTCTTACACATTAAACCCTTTATAATATAACAAGTTTTGTCCTATTTCTGTGCGAAATATTCCTTAACCTTATCATTCGGTATAATCTCTTCCTTGAAAGCGTAAGCACCCGTTTTCGGAGACTTAATCACTTTCACTACCTTGGCGAAATCCTTACCGGTGGACGTCTTCAGGGTTGCAACAACTTTCTTTGCCATGACGCTTAGACTTATTTAATTTCTCTATGAACGGTTACTTTCTTCAAAATCGGATTGTATTTTTTCAACTCCAACCGATCCGGCGTATTCTTCTTATTCTTGGTTGTGATATACCGAGACGTGCCGGGCATACCCGATGCCTTGTGCTCCGTGCATTCCAGAATCACCTGAACGCGAGCTTCTTTGTTCTTCTTTGCCATAACTCTGACCTTTCATTTGGAAGCGCAAAAATAGACATATTTCAGGAAAATTGCAAGCGCTTCCCGTTTATTTATCATTTTATCCAATCGGTCTATACCGGCTGGATACGCGAAGCCCCCGTCGCCGACTCCACCAGCGTGTCCGGAACGCCAACATAACGGATCGTACTCGCCCCCATGGCTTCCGCCCGCAGGCCATCCACAGCATATACGGTCGCCGTACTGGCCCCGAAAGCCGAAATGAACAACGAATCCACTTTCCACGTCTCGCCCTTGAATACGGAAGAACCCATAAACGCGAGTTCAGCCGAATGCGCCCGACCGCTCAACTCCACCGACGAGGCCCCCGTCACTTCCATTTCCACCCGTGCGGCCCGCAAATAAGCCAACTGCAAAGATGAAGCCCCCCCGCCCGAGAGCAACAATTTGTTTTCGCCTTCCACAGCCCCCGTCAATATCGAAGCGCCCCGCAATGAAAGTTCGAGATCGGGACAACGCAACGTATCGGCCATCGTTACTTTGACGGCCCCCGTACACATGAGTTCTTTCAGATCCGTATAGACGATATCGACTTCTATCCGCGTATAGCGGTTCAAAAGTTTGGCGTATCCGTCCCGGTCGTCCACCCCTATCCACAGACAACCGTGCCGATTCGAAACATCGATCATCGCCATGACGGCGCTGTCGGCCTTGACTTTCACGCTCGCCCGGTCGCCATGACGCAACGTCACATACATGAACGTGGAGACCTGAAGCACATCGAAGTCTTCCACTTCGTATTCCTTTTCGACTATGATGCCGGTCCCGCTTCCGTCCTGCCGACAGGCCTGCATGCCGAAACCTATGCCGGCCACCGCCAGCAACAGGCTTACCATCCGTAAAGTTTTCATCCTTGTATTCTTCATTCAAACTGATTGATACCGGTTCCTATCGTCCGGATTCAACTGCAAATATACGGTGTTTCATTGATTTTTTCACCATACCGCCACAAAAGCGGAGGCCGTTCTCAACAACGACCTGTCGATAACATTTCCCGAACCGCCATTTCCGAAACGTCGCAAAGCTTATTTTTGCATCCTCTCAAAATAGATATTGTCCATGACAAGCCCGACTATTTTACTGTTGGAAAGTTCAACCGCTACGCTTTCCGTGGCCTTATGCCGGGACGGCGACATCGCTTCCGTCCGCGAAAAAGCGGCCACGCGCGACCATGCGGCCCTGTTGCTCACGTTCGTGGACGATGTGATACGTGAAAGCGGCTTACGGCCGGCCGAACTCGATGCCGTAGCCGTCAGCAAAGGCCCCGGCTCCTATACCGGATTGCGCATCGGCGTTTCTTCCGCCAAAGGCCTGTGCTATGCCTTGGACAAACCGCTGATTGCCGTAAACCCGCTACAGGCTCTAGCCATGGAAGCCGCCCGGAGTTTCGACGCGGACACCGTGGAGCAAGCCTTGTTCTGTCCGATGACCGATGCCGGCCGCATGGAGGTTTACGCCGGCCTCTACACGGGAACCGGCGAAACGGTACGCGACGTGCAGGCCGACATCGTTACGGCCGGTTCCTACGCCGAATATCTCGTCTCCCCCTTTCAGAAACTCTATTTCCTGGGCAATGGCGCCGAAAAATGCCGGTCGGTGCTTGGACAGCGCGCCGACCTCCTGTTCCTGCCCGGCTGGGAACCGAACGCCCGTTACATGGCCGAACCGGCGATCCGGGCCTTTACGGCAGGCGATTTTGAAGACACCGCTTACTTCGTACCGTTCTATCTCAAAGACTTTGTGGCCGGCAAGCCTCATGTAAAAGGCTTATGAACCTCTCTTTCCCTTTCCGCATCATCGGCATGATGTCCGGCAGTTCGTTGGACGGTCTGGACCTCGTTTCGGTCGTTTTTGAAACGGCCAACGGCTTGAAATTTCATATCGAGGCGGCCGAAAGCCGTCCCTACCCCGACCATTGGCGCGAACGACTGGCGGAAGCCCATCGGCTTTCAGGATTGGAATTGAGTTTTCTGGATGTGGAATACGGCCGTTTCGTCGGCGAACAAATCCAAGATTTCGTCCAGACCCATGCGCCGGCGGCCAAGGCCGTAGCCATGCACGGCCATACGGTTTTTCACGAACCCCGCAAAGGACTGACCTTGCAAATAGGCAACGGGGCGGCGGTCGCGGCCGCCTGCGGCTTGCCGGTCGTCTGCAAATTCCGTGACAAAGACGTGGCTTTAGGCGGAGAAGGCGCCCCTTTGGTGCCGATAGGCGACCGGATGCTGTTCGGACACTATACCTATTGCCTCAATTTAGGCGGCATCGCCAATATCTCATACGAAGAAAACGGACGGCGGACGGCTTTCGATATCACGACCTGCAACATGGCGTTGAACACTTTGGCGCAACGCACGGGCAACCTCTTTGACTGCGGCGGCGCATTGGCCGCCGGCGGCAAGAGTATCGCACCGCTCCGCGCCGCGCTCGACGCGCTGGATTTTTATAAGGCGCCTCCGCCCAAATCGCTGGGCCGGGAATGGTTCGAACGGATACAGAAACCAATTTACCTTAATTATATAGAACAAGGT
>CAMWSI010000043.1 GCA_947176875.1 uncultured Bacteroidales bacterium | reverse complement strand
ATGATGGCCGGCATATACCATAGCATGTAGTCCGTTACCAGCGGCAACAAGTGTTCCGATGCGCCGAGCAGCCGGGCGGTTTTATCCGGGAAAGCGGTCATGAATAGGATGAACAGTAACGCAACCGCCGTTGCAAAAGTCATGGCCTGCGTCACGTTCAGGCGGGCGACTTTGATTTTGCCTTGCGCGAGATGGATTGAAGCCACGACCGAACAGCCGATGCCGGCCATCAGTCCGATGCCTGCGAAGATCATGAACATGGGGGCGAAGATATTGATGGCCGCGATGCCGTCGCTGCCTACGCTCTGTCCGACGAAAATGCCGTCAATCGCCGTTACGGCCGATATGCTGAGCATTCCCAGGAGCGTGGGCACGAAATATTTGCGGAATAAAACCGACACATTCAACGTCGCCAGATCGATGGCGTCTTCTTTCAGATTGTCCGTTTTCATGGCGTTTTTGGTTTTTGGGCGTCAGGCCTTTCGGTCGTGGCGGCCCCGAAACGGTTTCAACACGGTTTCAGGGGCATTCCGGAAACGAGAGAAGCCGGGTAAAATGAAAGGATTAAACATCTGTTTTACCCAGTCATCTTATCCGGCTTCCGCCCTCCGATGAGGATTACAAAACTACGTACAAAGATAGTGAAAGAAGGAATTTCATGCAAGTTGAGAGCCATGAAGTTTACTTCAGCAAACTTGGTTCTGCCATCGGTTTGGCGTCGGTTGCCGTTTAGTTTAGGATTATTAAGGAAATTCCTTTGGGAATGATGGCGAAGGCTTTGATATTTGTAGAAATTTGAAAGGTAGAAATACAAAATAGAGATAGAATGGGCGCGATAGTTAAATTCAGCAAAGTGGAGGAACGGGGCATGGCGTTTCGGAACACGCAGGTCATTATCGATAGCGATGTGGCGCAATTGGCAGAGACGTCCGATAAGCCCCAAAAATCGCTTATGCAAAAAAGTGGCGATATCACAGGTGAGCGCAGAGCCCAAGTTCACTTGGACTATGCCGAACCGCCGCCGAACTTCAAGCGTAGCGAAATCATGAACACCGCTATGTACAATTATAACGTGAATAAAACGTGCCTTGAAAAGGAACGGATATGGAAACCAGTGTGGAACTCAATCTGGCGGTACTTAAATTCAAACATGCGATTAAAAGAAAAAAAGATTAACTTTGTCGTATATTATAGAATGCAACCGTGTGGGTAATCTGAACCAGTAACAATCACAGGGATGCGCGGTATTTGCGGAAAAGCGCCGATAGCCGCTGACCGGTAAGGGTAGCCGCGCCGTTGGCCAATAGATGACAGACAGGAAAAGATATGGCAGACAAGGAGAAAACGAGTGCGAATAAAGTCATAGAAGACATCACGCAGAGCGACTACCGTTGGGGGTTCGTGACGGACATAGAGACGGAGACTTTGCGCAAGGGTTTGGACGAGGAGACGATACGGTTCATCTCGGCCAAGAAAGGCGAGCCGCAATGGATGTTGGATTTCCGTCTCAAAGCCTTTGAAATCTGGAAGAAAAAGCAAGAGCCGCATTGGGCGCATTTCGACTATCCGCCCATAGACTATCAGGACATCGTTTATTGGGCGGCCCCCAAGACGGCGGCCGGCCAAAACGGTGCGGCCGACACCGCGGCCATAGATCCCGAATTGCTGGAGACGTTCGAGAAACTCGGCATTTCGCTCGAAGAACAGAAAGTGATGGCGGGCGTGGCCGTCGATGCGGTCATGGATTCGGTCTCAGTCAAGACGATGTATTCCGACGAGTTGTCGGAGCTCGGCATCATCTTCTGCTCCATCAGCGAGGCCATCCGCAACTATCCCGATTTGGTACGGAAGTACCTGGGTTCGGTCGTGCCGGCCGGCGACAATTTCTTCGCCGCGCTCAACTCGGCCGTTTTCAGCGACGGCAGTTTCGTTTATATTCCCAAGGGCGTGCGCTGTCCCATCGAACTTTCCACCTACTTCCGTATCAACGCCAAGAACAGCGGACAATTCGAACGTACGCTCATTGTGGCCGACGAAGGGTCTTACGTCAGTTACATGGAGGGATGTACGGCGCCCATGCGCGACGAAAACCAGTTGCACGCCGCCATCGTCGAGATTATGGTCATGAAAGACGCCGAGGTCAAATACTCCACGGTGCAGAACTGGTATCCCGGCAACAAGGAAGGTGCCGGCGGCATCTATAATTTCGTGACCAAGCGCGGCATCTGCAAGGGTGCGCACGCCAAGCTTTCGTGGACGCAGGTCGAGACGGGCAGCGCCATCACCTGGAAATACCCGTCGGTCATCCTGCAGGGCGACCACAGCACGGGCGAGTTCTATTCCGTGGCCGTGACCAACAACCGTCAGCAGGCCGATACGGGAACCAAGATGATACATATCGGCAAGAACACGCGCAGCACAATCATTTCCAAGGGCGTGTCGGCCGGACAGAGCCAGAATTCCTACCGCGGTCTCGTGCAGATGTTGCCGGCCGCCGACGGAAGCCGTAATTTCTCGCGTTGCGACTCATTGCTGATGGGCGACCGGTGCGGCGCGCACACCTGGCCCGACATTCAGTGTCAGAATCCGGAGGCCATAGTGGAACACGAAGCCACGACTTCGAAAATATCGGAGGAACAATTGTTTTACTGCCGGCAACGCGGTATCTCGGCCGAAAGTGCCGTTGGATTGATTATCAACGGTTATGCGGGCGAAGTGCTGGAGCGGTTGCCGATGGAGTTCGCCGTGGAGGCAAGGCGGTTGCTCAGCGTCTCGCTGGAAGGCAGTGTCGGGTAAGGTTTGACCCTACGGGCGGCTTTGGGTGGCCCGTAGAAGCGCCAGGGGGTAACAAGGACCGGACGTGCGGCGCGAAACGACGGGTCGCGCGATGCGCGGAAAGGTGCGCGAAGTGACGGCCGGAGTTAAATAAAGTTTGACAGAAGCAAATACGATAAGGATATGTTATTGGAAATAAAAGATCTTCATGCGTCTATAGGCGATAAGGAAATCTTGAGGGGCGTTAACCTGCGGATCAACGAGGGTGAGGTTCATGCCATCATGGGGCCGAACGGCAACGGCAAGAGTACGTTGGCGTCTGTCATTGCGGGCAACGAGATGTTTACCGTAACCAAAGGCGAGGTGCTTTACAAAGGCAAGAACCTGTTGGATATGTCGATAGAGGAACGCGCCTGCGAGGGGGTTTTCCTCGGATTCCAATATCCGGTCGAGATTCCGGGTGTGAGCATCGCTTCGTTCATGCGGACGGCCATCAACGAACAGCGCAAATATCACGGGCAGGATCCGATGGACATGCTGGAGTTCGCCCAATATATGGAAGAGAAGCAGAAGGTGGTGGAACTGACCGAAAATCTGGCCAAACGTTCCGTCAACGAGGGTTTTTCCGGAGGCGAGAAGAAAAAGAACGAGATATTCCAGATGGCGATGCTGCAACCGTCGCTGGCGTTTCTGGACGAGACCGATTCGGGGTTGGACATCGACGCGCTCAGGATTGTGGCGGGGGGCGTGAACCAGTTGCGGCGCAAAGACAATGCCATCGTCGTCATTACGCACTACCAGCGCTTGCTCGACTATATCGTGCCGGATTTCGTACATGTGTTGGCGGGTGGCAAGATTGTCAAGACCGGTCCCAAGGAACTGGCTTTGGAACTGGAAGAAAAGGGTTACGATTGGTTAAAGGCGGAGGAGGGCTTATGAGCAAGGCGGAGGAAGGCCTGAACGTGGCGGGGTCGGTTCCGGCCGCGCTGTCGGGTGTGCCGGCGGCTTCCGATCGGATGATTGCGGGCGATGCGTTCCGTTGCGATGTGAGCGACCTCGACACCCATTCGCTGATTTGGCTCAACGGGCGGTTGCCGGAAAATCTGGCGGGGCGGCGCGAGGGGCTGCCGTGGCAGGTCTATCGCGAATCCGACCACACGTTGGTGGTGCGCGTGGAAGAGGGCGTGGTGGTGGATAAGCCGTTGCAGATTATCGTGTTGTGCAAGCGGGAGGCGGAGAGCGGGAATAAGGACACCGGCCTCGATCTCGCGCTCTCGTTGCGTGTGGAATTGGGGCGCGGGGCACATCTGACCGTTGTACATTGCATAGACAGCGACAGGGAGACGGAGGCCTCGGTTCAAGGCGCGGTGCGCCTTGAACTCGCGCCGGCCGCCCGGCTTTCTTGGCTCTCGTTGCAGAACATCAACAACCGTTGCCGTGTTGAAAACAGCCTGCGGGCGGACGTGGCGGCCGGCGCCGGCCTGCACACCTGCTTCTGCAGCCTCAACGGCGGCTTGTTGCAGAACGAGCAGCGAATCGATTTGAACGGTGTGCAGGCCGAGGCCTCCGCGCTCGGGCTTTATCTCGTCGATGGTACCCAAAAGGTCTATAATAAAGTCAAGATCAACCACAACAGTCCGGAGGCGCACAGCCGCCAACTTTTCAAAGGTATTCTGGACGACAGCGCTTCCGGCCGGTTCGAAGGCCATGTGTTCGTGGCGAACGGCGCACAGAAGACCGAGGCCTATCAGACCAACCGGAACCTGTTGCTCACCAAAAAAGCCAAGTTCCAAACCAAGCCCTATCTGGAGATCTATGCCGACGATGTCAAGTGCAGTCATGGCGCCACGATAGGCCAGTTGGATGAGAAAGCGTTGTTTTACATGCGGTGCCGCGGCATTTCGCAAACTACGGCCCGCCGTCTGCTCATGTATGCGTTTGCCGCCGAGGTCATACGGGAAATAGGGGTCGTACCTTTGGAAGAGCACCTGACCCGTTTGGTACAACGCCGTCTGCGCGGTGAATTGAATGCGTGCGAAGACTGCGCCCTGCACTGCACGGCCACCAAAGCCTGCGCCAACCTGCCGTGGTAGGGTGGGCATATGAAAGATGCTATGGAGAATCGTTTGGTAATATGTCGCATGGCCGTCTGGACGGCTGTTTCCGTCGGTTTGGCTTTCCCGGTTTTTGTGCCGGCCTGTGCCGAGGCGTCGGTATCGGTTCATCCGATGGCTTCGATGCTTCTGTCGGTTCATGCTCAGGCATCGGTTTATGCCTTGAACGACAAAGGGCCCGAGGGCCATATGACAGGGCCTTCCCGTCGGCAGTTCACACCGGATTATGTCATAGAGACCATCTATCAGGAATGTAAGCCCGTGCTGTCGGCCGACAGTACGCTTGCGCCCAAACTGGATTCTCTTTTGGAACAGGTTTACGGCAACCGTTTCCATATACAAGATGATGCCGAGATATTCAGCATATTGACAAAGAGTATATTGGCGTTTTCCGGCCGTGGCCGTCAGGCATTATGTGTCGAACTTATCAGCCGGGTGTTGCCTTATTATCAGCAGGAACAGCGGGAAGACCGTCCCGATATGGCCTATTATCTCGGACGGCTTTATATCATGTTGGGAGCCGGTTACGAAGAGGTCGGCTTTTGGCGTCAGTCGCTCAATATTTACAGAAAGGCCATGGGTATGATCGACCGGCAGGCGTTCGTCGAAAAGGATCCGGTTCGTTCCGAAGAGCTTAAAGCCATGTTGTTCAATAATATGGCAAACATATACCTTAAACAACGCGATTATGATCAAGCGGTCGCGTTTTATGCGCGGGCCATCGCCATCAATACCGCTCTAAAAGCCGGTAAAGAGTTGTTCAACAACTATAACAATATGGCAGAGGTCGAAATTTCGCGCGGAGAGTTGGGCAAGGCGTTGGAATACGCCTTTCTGGCCCAGCAACAGACCGATCTGAACGAAGATCCCTACACTTATTATTTCATACAATGCAACATATCCCAGATTTATCTGTTGCAGGGCAAATTGGAGATAGCGTGGGAGTATATGGCCGACGGCCTGGCCTATATGCAACAGCATGGACATGATATGGACTATGGCTATGGTTGCCTTTTCGCATCGGCTCTTTGGCAAGAGAAAGGCAATGAGGTGCAGCGGCTTTATTATCTGAGAGAAGCGGAACATGTGGCTCGGCGTTTGGCAAATCAGACATTGAAAGTAAAAGTATATAATCATCTGTCCGATTATTATCATGATAACGGTCCGGTTGAAGAAGCGTACCGGTACCTTGCGATGAGTTATACACTCAACGATTCCATCCGGGTTTTGGACGATGCCAAACGTTTGGCCGATATGGAGTTGGTTTATGAAATGGAGAAAGTGGTTCAGGAAAACAGTCTGTTGCGCAAGGAAAGCGAGTTGAAGGATTTGAACATCAGGCGTCAGCGACTTGTTTTTCTCTTGGTGAGCCTTATCGCCGCCATGACGATCGGTTTCATCAGTTACCGTTTGTTGACCCAACGCAAACGGCGTTTGGCCGAACGCAAATTGGCCGGGCAGCGGGAAGAGCTCAACCGTAAGGAGATGGAAATGATGCAGAAGCGTCAGACCGACTTGAAAAACGAATTGGAAATAAAAAATCGCGAACTCACTTCCAAAGTGTTGAAACTGGTGCGCAACAACGAGTTCATCATTCATTTGACCGAAGAGTTGAAACAGTTGTTGTTGGAGTTGAATCCGCGTGAGAATGCCAAGAAAGAGCATATACGCGGGTTGATGGCTCAGTTGCGGTCGCAGAGCAACGACAATTCCGATACCGAGTTCAAATACTATTTCGAACAGGTTTACAGTTCATTTTACGACAACTTGTTGCACAATTATCCCCAATTGACCGCCAAGGATTTGCGGCTTTGCGCTTTTTTACGTTTGGGGTTGTCCACCAAAGAGATATCCATTATCACGTTCCGCGAAATCCGCAGCATAGAATCGTCGCGCAACCTCCTCCGTAAGAA
>CAMWSI010000042.1 GCA_947176875.1 uncultured Bacteroidales bacterium | reverse complement strand
ATTATCTATCGATGTACCCGTTAAAAAATTTCCCAAACCGTCCGCCGCCTGCCACCTGCCGCCATCCGGAAACACCGACCGGAAACGCGACAAAACACCGCCGTAATTTGTTACCATCGCAAATATTTTAGTATATTTGTCAGTCTTTTGCAGAAAACTAAGGACAACTTGGACAAACAACCCGATGGTTCAAATTTCAATACCTTAAATATGACAAGTTCTACCCCGGATGTTTTTCGACTGGCGCTCTTCGCCTCCGGAAACGGCACGAACGTTGAACGTATCGCCCTGTATTTCAAAAATAATCCACGATTCAAAATCGGACCGGTCTTTTACAACCGCAAACAGGCTTATGTCGCCAAGCGCGCCGGACACCTCGGCCTCGAAGCCGTTTATCTGCCCGACAGCCGGCTTCATGATTCGGAAACCGTACTCGGGTTGCTGCGCCAACACGGCGTCACGCATATCGTATTGGCCGGCTACCTCAGCCTGATACCGGCCTATCTGACGGCCGCCTACCCGCAACGCATCGTCAACATCCATCCCGCCCTGTTGCCGAACTACGGCGGCAAAGGCATGTACGGCCACCATGTACACGAGGCCGTGGCCGCGGCTAAAGAGCCTGAAAGCGGCATTACGATTCACCTCGTGAACGAACACTACGACCGCGGCGACATCCTGTTTCAGGCCCGTTGCGCCCTGACGCCCGGCGATACGCCCGACCGCATCGCCGAAAAGGTCCACGAACTGGAATACCGCCATTTCCCGGAAGTCATCGAACAATGGGTGTTGCAGACGCTACCGCCCTTTCGAGCCCGATAAATCCCTTACCAATTATATACAACGCTTATGACGACGCTTCTTTATGCGGTTTTGCTCCTGGCTGGCACAGGCCTCATCGCGGCCGTGGTGCTTTATGCCATCGCCACGAAATTCAAAGTGGAGGAAGATCCGCGCATCGACCTCGTGGCAGAACGGTTACCGGGCGCGAACTGCGGCGCCTGCGGCAAGGCGGGCTGCCGCGATTTGGCTAAAGCCCTTGTGGAAGGCGGCGACCTCGTTTGTCCGGTCTGCTCCAACGAAGAATGGGCGGCCGTGGCGGAAATGCTCGGTCTTCATGCCGACACCTGCGAAATCAAGATTCCGGTCGTGCGCTGTCAGGGCGGCCGCCTGAACAGTATCCGGCAAACGACTTACGAGGGATTCGAGAGTTGCGCCTACGCCCATAGCCTGCACGCGGGCGAAAACGGATGCCGCTACGGTTGTCTCGGGTTGGGCGACTGCACGCGGGCCTGTTCGTTCAACTGCCTGAGCATGAATCCGGAAACCGGCCTCCCTGAAGTCAATGAAGCGGTCTGTACGGCTTGCGGCGCCTGCGCCCAAGCCTGTCCGCGCGGCATCATCGAACTGCGATACAAGCACGCGCACGAAGGCCGCATCTATGTGGGCTGTCACACGGAAGACAAAGGCGCCTTGGCAATGAAACACTGCCTGTCGGCCTGCATCGGTTGCGGCAAATGCGCCAAGGTCTGTCCGGTGGGCGCCATCAAAGTGGAGAATAATTTGGCTTACATCGACTTCACGCGTTGCACGCATTGCAGAACCTGCGTGGATGTATGTCCGAAACACGCCATCGTTTCCACGCGGCCGTCGGACCCCGAGCCAGCCAACTAAATCAGAAGAACCGACATGAAGACATTTCATAAAGGCGGGGTACACCCGAACGACAATAAACTCAACGCGGACGCGCCGGCACAAGTACTGACGTACAACGGCCCGTTCTGCATCATGGTCAGCCAGCATTTAGGCGCCCCCTCCCGCCCCATCGTCCAAAAGGGCGACCAGGTGAAACGAGGGCAACCGCTGACCGAAAACACGGCTTTTCCCGGTTCGGTCGTACACGCGCCGGTTTCAGGCACGGTCCAGAACGTGACCGAAGCCCCCGACACGGGCAACTTCGCACGGCCGGCCATTTTCATTCAGCCCGAAGGCGACGAAAAGGAGGATTTCATCTCGGACGACCCGACGCTCGAACGCGAAATCAGCCTGTCGCCGCAAGAAATCATCGAACGGATCAAGGATATGGGCATCGTCGGCTTAGGCGGCGCCTGCTTCCCGACCCATGTCAAGCTGTCGGTACCGAAAGACGGCAAGGCCGAATACCTGCTGATAAACGGCGTCGAATGCGAGCCCTATCTCATCGACGACTACCGCCTGATGCTGGATAAACCCGATGAAATACTGGTCGGAATCCGGATTCTGATGAAAGCCTTGTCGGTGGACAAAGCGATTGTAGGCATAGAGGCCAACAAACCGAAAGCCATCGCCTTGCTCCGGCAAAAGGCGGCCGATTGCGACGGCATCACGGTGGAAGCCCTCCGGATGAAATATCCGCAGGGCGCCGAGAAACAATTGGTCAAAGCGCTGACCGGCCGGGAAGTGCCGTCCGGCAAACTGCCGATTCATACGGGTTGCGTCATTCAGAATGTGGGTACCTGCTTCGCGGTCTATGAAGCCGTGCAAAAACACAAGCCGCTGACCGAAAGGTTGGTGACGGTAACGGGCCCCTGTGTGGAAAGTCCGCGTAACTTTTGGGTTAAAATAGGTACACCGGTCAGCGCCCTTGTGGAAGCCTGCGGCGGACGTCCCGAAAACACGGGCAAGGTCATAGCCGGCGGCCCGATGATGGGCAAAGCCCTGCCGCACCTCGACCTTCCGGTAACGAAAGGGCTTTCCGCCCTGTTGCTGCTACCGGAAGAACAGGCGCACCGTCGCACCGCCGAACACTGCATCCGCTGCGGCAAATGCGTGGAGGCCTGCCCTATGGGGCTGGAGCCCTATCTGTTGCATGCCGCCGTCCGCAACAAACGCATGGACCTGTGCGAACGGCACCATATCACCGATTGTATCGAATGCGGCTGCTGCCAATACACCTGTCCGTCGTTCCGGCCGCTATTGGACACGCTACGCCTCGGCAAATCAAAAGTCAATCAAATTATCAGAAACCGTAATACCCCAACCAGATAATGTCGGCTGAAAAATCCGCTTTCCAGAAACTGACCGTATCCGGGTCGCCGCATATACACGGCCCCGAAAGCGTTTCAAAAATCATGTGGGGCGTCGTCATCGCCCTGTTGCCTGCCCTGACAGTCTCCATTTATTACTTCGGCCGGCCGGCCGTACGGACGATTATCGTCAGCACGGCCGCCTGTGTGGCGTGCGAATGGCTCATCCAGCGTTTCATGCTCAAAAAGCCCGTTACCGTCCAAGACGGTTCGGCCGTCATTACGGGCTTGCTGCTCGCGTTCAACCTGCCGGCCACGTTGCCGTGGTGGATGACGGTTCTGGGGGCGATGGCCGCCATCGGATTAGCCAAAATGGCTTATGGCGGCTTGGGCAACAACCCGTTCAATCCCGCTTTGGTCGGCCGCGTGTTCCTGCTGATTTCCTTCCCCGTGGCCATGACGACCTGGCCGAGACCGCAACCGATGGCGGACCTCGAACGACAAGCCGTGGAAATAAGCGCGGCCGCCGGATCCACCGCCACGGACGCGCTGACCGGCCCCACCCCGCTGGGGCTAATCAAAGAGGGCCTGCAACAAGGCATGACGATAGACGAAAGCATCAAACACCTCGGCCTAACGCCTTGGGAAATGCTGACCGGCCAACACGCCGGCTCGCTCGGCGAAGTATCGGTGCTGGCCATCCTGCTCGGCGGCCTGTTCCTGCTTTGGCGACGTATCATTACCTGGCATATCCCGGCGGCTTTCCTCGGTTCGGCCTTCGTGTTCGCGGCCATCCTGCACGCCGCCGACCCGCAGGCATTCCTGCCCCCTGGATTCAGCCTCCTAAGCGGCGGCATCATGCTCGGCGCGTTTTTCATGGCCACCGACATGGTGACTTCGCCCATGACCCCTTGGGGTAAAATCATATTCGGCCTCGGTTGCGGCGTGCTGACGATTTTAATCCGCAATTTCGGCGCCTACCCGGAAGGCGTATCGTTCGCCATTTTGATCATGAATGCGTTTGTGCCGCTCATCAACCGCGGTTTCAAGCCCAAACGTTACGGTTGCTAAACGACCTACGCCAGACTAACGACTATGGAAAAGAAAGCTTCGACCCTCAAAAATATGATCGTGAGCCTGATCGGCGTCACGATTCTCTCAGGCGGTTGCGTCGGCGGCCTGTACTTGATGACACGCGCCCAGATAGCCCAGGCGGAGAAAGAGAAACAGGAGGCGGCCATCAAGGCCGTACTGCCCGTCTTTGAACGCCTCGAATCCAAACAGATGAACGCGCCTGACGGCAGCGGTGCCCTGACCGCCTACACGGCCTATGTTCAAAACACCCCCGTCGGCATAGCCGTCCAGACGTTTACGAAAAAAGGCTTTTCAGGAGAAATCCGGCTGATGGCGGGCTTTCTTCCCGACGGCACGCTCTACCGCGTACAGGTGCTGCAACATGCCGAAACGCCGGGTTTGGGCTCCAAGATGACCGAAGCGAAATTCGCCGGTCAATTCGAAAACCGGCATCCGCGGACGTTCAGGTTGCGCGTCAGGAAAGACGGCGGCGACGTGGACGCGATTACGGCGGCCACAATCAGTTCCCGCGCTTATTGCGACGCATTGGAACGCGCTTTCAACTCCCTATCGGAAAACCATTTATTATCGGAAGGAGGTCAAGATGAATAATAGAACCCCCTATTGGAAAATATTCAGCAACGGGTTGTTTACGAATAATCCCGTCTTCGTATTGTTGCTCGGCATGTGTCCGACACTCGGCGTCACCTCGTCGGCCGTCAATGGCCTCGGCATGGGACTGGCCACGACGTTCGTGCTGATTCTGTCGAACATCATCATATCGCTCGTCAAATCCCAGATTCCCGACAAGGTGCGGATTCCGTGCTTCATCGTCATCATCGCCTCGTTCGTGACGATGGTGGAGCTGCTGATGAAAGCCTACGTGCCGGCCCTCTACGCCCAATTGGGGCTCTTCATCCCGCTTATCGTCGTGAATTGCCTCGTCTTGGGGCGCGCCGAAGCCTTCGCCGCCAAAAACGACGTGTTCCGTTCGTTCCTGGACGGTGCGGGCATGGGATTGGGCTTCACGATTGCCCTGACGTTGCTCGGAGCCGTACGGGAACTGCTCGGCAGCGGCGCGGTCTTCGGGTATAAGTTCATCGCACCGGAAGCCGACGGCATTTTAATCTTCGTCCTCGCGCCGGGCGCGTTTTTCGCGCTGGGACTGCTCATCGCCGTCATACGCGCGTTGCAGAACCTGCGTTCGGCCAACCGTTAATTTCCCCCTCACCTAAAAAAACACGCATCCATGGAATACATACTGCTCATCGTAGGCGCCGTTTTCGTCAATAACATCGTTTTGTCGCAAACCCTCGGCATCTGCCCGTTCTTAGGCGTATCCAACAAACTGTCCTCTTCCGTCGGCATGGGAGCGGCCGTCGTTTTCGTCATCACACTGGCCACGGTCGTCACTTACCTGATCAACCATTACCTTTTGGAACCGTTGGAGTTAGGTTTCCTGCAAACCATCGCCTACATCCTCGTCATCGCGGCCCTCGTGCAAATGGTGGAAATCGTCCTGAAAAAAGTCAGCCCCGCCCTCTACCAAGCCCTGGGTATCTTTCTGCCGCTGATTACGACGAATTGCGCTGTCTTGGGCGTGGCCATCCTCGTCGTGCAAAAAGAATTCAACCTGCTGGAGAGTACGGTGTTCGCATTCGCCTCGGCCCTGGGTTTCATGCTCGCGTTGTTGATTTTCGCCGGCATACGCGAAGACTTGGAACTTGTGGATGTACCGCAAACGATGAAAGGCGCGCCTATCGCGATGATTACGGCCGGCATTCTGGCCATCGCGTTCATGGGCTTCGCCGGATTAGTTTAATTTGTTTTATTTGCTTATTTTTGTGGTCTTTTTCGCCACCTGTCACGATAAGCAGGCGGCAGGAAACGCTTTGAACCACCAAACACGTTATCCCTATGAAAAAATTAGCCGTTGTTGCTTTTGGCGGCAATGCACTGCTCAAAAGCGGCCAGAAAGGCTCGTTTGAGGAACAGATCCGAAATGTAAGCGACACCTGCAAAGCTTTATTGCCGCTGCTTCACCAGGGCTACAATCTGGTCATCGGACACGGCAACGGCCCGCAGGTAGGCAATGTCATGCTGCAACACGAAGCGGGCAAACAGGTCTTCGGCTTGGAAGCCATGCCGATGGATTTCTGCGTGGCGGAAACCCAAGGTTCCATCGGTTACCTGATCGAACTCTGCCTGTTCAACGAGATGCTGAAAGCAGGCCTGAACCGTCAGGTGGTGACCTTGCTGACACAGGTTCTGGTCAGCAAAGACGACAAGGCTTTCGCCAATCCGACCAAACCCGTAGGCCCTTATTATACCAAAGAAGACGCGGACCGTTACAGCCAAGCCACCGGCGCCTTGTTCAAGGAAGATCCGAAAGGCAACGGCTGGCGCAAGGTCGTTCCATCGCCCACCCCGATTGACATCAACCACCTGGAGATGATAGAAGCGGCCGTGGAAGCCGGCCATATCGTCGTGACCGTAGGCGGCGGCGGCATCCCCGTCGTTCGCGAAGGCGACAGTTTCAAGGGTATAGAAGCCGTCATCGACAAAGATCTGGCGTCGGCTCTGACGGCGGTCAAAATCAAGGCCGACGAATTCTACATCCTGACCGACGTGCCCAAAGTATATGTCAATTTCCGCAAGCCGGACGAAAAGGCGCTGGATACGATTACCGTTGCTGAAGCCCGCCAATATCTGGCGGAGGGGCAGTTTGCCGAAGGATCGATGGCCCCCAAGGTACGGGCGGCGGTTTTCTTTGTGGAAAACGGCGGCAAGGAGTGCATCATCACCGAAGCC
>CAMWSI010000041.1 GCA_947176875.1 uncultured Bacteroidales bacterium | reverse complement strand
GACCTGAAAGGCCCGTCCTGGTGGGTCGATTTCCTGCGCGGCTTCCTGACCAATATGGCCAATCCGGCCACGTGGCTGTTCTGGTTCTTTTGGGTCGGCATCATCATGGGGCAGAATACGGTCGATGGCGAGATTCAAAAACTGAATGTCGTGTTGTTTTTCAGCTCGGCCTTGCTGACGGTATTGCTGACGGATTTGACAAAGGGCTTGATAGCCTATAGGTTGAAACCCCATATGACCAATAAGACGATGCGGGCGGTAAACCGTATCGTGGGCGTCATTCTGATTCTGTTCGGCTTTTATTTGGTGCTGAATGTCGTGTTGGAATTGGCGGGCGTGCCGGTAGCGTTGTTCCGGACTTCCACCCACGCATTTTTGTAACGAAAAACTTAAATCATACAATACTATGGAAACTGTAAAATGCTTGATCATCGGCTCCGGCCCCGCCGGCTTTACGGCCGCGATTTATGCGGCGCGCGCCGATCTCAAACCGGTGCTGTACGAGGGTTATCAGCCCGGTGGTCAATTGACGATTACGACCGAAGTGGAGAACTTTCCCGGTTATCCGGAAGGCGTTTCCGGCCCGCAGTTGATGCAGGATTTGCGCAACCAGGCTTTGCGCTTCAAGGCCGATATCCGGCCCGGCACGATTGAAGAGGTGGATTTCTCCAAACGGCCGTTCCGTGTCGTAACGGAAAACAAGACCGAAATTCTGGCCGAAACCGTAATTGTGGCCACGGGCGCTTCCGCCAACTGGCTCGGTCTGGAATCCGAAAAGAAATTCAACGGACAGGGGGTTTCCGCCTGCGCCACTTGTGACGGTTTCTTTTACAAAGGTCAGGATGTGGCCGTCGTGGGCGGCGGCGATACGGCGGCCGAAGAGGCCAGTTACCTGACCAACCTCTGCAATAAAGTCTATATGATTGTTCGCCGTGACGAACTGCGCGCTTCGAAGGTGATGCAGGAACGCGTGTTGAGCAATCCGAAAATCGAAATGCTGTGGCACCACGTCACGCAGGAGATTCTTGGCGACGACAGCGGTGTGACCGGCGTGTTGTTGAAGAACGTGCAGACGGGCGAAGACAGGAAAATCGATGTGACGGGCTTTTTCGTGGCCATCGGCCATACGCCGAACACGGCCTTGTTCAAAGGACAGCTCGAACTGCACCCTAACGGATACATTAAGACGGAACCGGGTTCGACGCGTACGTCGGTGCCCGGCGTCTTTGCGGCCGGCGACGTGCAAGACCTGCATTTCCGCCAGGGTATCGTGGCGGCCGGTACGGGCTGCATGGCCGCGATGGAGGCTGAACGTTTCCTGAAAGACAGTGAACAGTAGGCAAGCAAACTTGCCTACTGAATAATTGTCGCGTGTGATGCGACAGGCGGGAAGCCGTCTTGCGGGGCGGCTTCCTTTCCTTAAAACCTGTGGTTTGGTTGTACATAATAATTGAAAGATGAAGAAGATTGCGGTGATATTATCGGGCTGTGGCGTTTTTGACGGCAGCGAGATAGGCGAAAGCATGATGGCGTTGCTGGCGATAGACCTTTGCGGCGCATCCTATGCCATATTCGCACCCGACAAGACGCAGGCCGTCGTGATGAACCATCTGACCGGCGAGCCTATGGCCGAACAGCGTAACGTACTCGTGGAGGCGGCGCGCATAGCCAGGGGCGAGATCGAACCGCTTTCCGCTTTCCGTGCGGCCGATTTCGACGCTTTGCTGTTGCCGGGCGGGTTCGGGGCGGCCAAAAATCTATCGACTTACGCTGTCGATGGCGAAAATATGACGGTGGATCCGGAGGTCGCGCAGGCGGTGCGGACGATGCACGAAGCCGGCAAACCGATAGGCGCCATGTGCATCGCGCCCGTCATTCTGGCGCGTCTGTTGCCGGGTGTCAAGCTGACGATCGGCAAAGACCCGCGGACGGCCGCGCACATTACGGCCATGGGCGGCGTGCACGAGCTGACGGAAGAGGCGCAGGTCAGCGCGGACAACGTGCACAAGGTATTCACAACACCCTGTTATATGTTGAGCGGGGTCGGTCTGTCGCAGATTTTTCAAAGCGCACAGGCGTTGGTCAAGGCCATGTTGGCTTAGAGAACCCGTATTTTACGGTCGAACCGTTTAAGGTCTGAGTCGATATGGGAAAGCAGGATTTGTACGCGCGGCTTCGTGCGAAATATCCGTTGTTCGTTTACGAAGGGTACGAGGAACTGCCGCTGGCGGAAGCCTCCGTATCCTATAGTGCCCGCGTCCGGTATCGTTTTGTCGTTTACGATGCCGATGGACGGGAAGCGTTCGTGTTTCGCCCCGAATGGCGTATTCCGTCGCGTCCGTTCTATGCGGCGGAAGCCGTCCCGTCGGCCTTGTGGCGCAATCTGTTGTTTCAACTCGGTATGGCCGAATTGGTCAGTTATTGGAAAGCCACGGCTTCGCCGGTTGTGGAAATCCGTTGTCCGGCCGGTGTATGTTTGGACGATACGGTTGTGGCGTTTTGGAAAAAGCTTTATTTCAACGGATTGGGCGAATATTTCTATCTCAACGGACTGCATGAGGTGACGCAGGCCGATTTCATGACGGTCAAAGTCAAGGCGGTAGCCGACGGAGCCGGGCTTGACTCGGGCGTTAAGGCCGGTCGGACAGGGGCAACGCCCCGGGCGGTTCAGGCGACTCCGGACGTCACTTACGGTGCGGAGGAAATGTCGCTGTCGCCGCGTGTCATCGTACCCATAGGCGGCGGCAAGGATTCGGTCGTGACATGGGAGGTTTTGTCGCGTACGCGGGCGGAAGGGGCGGACGGCCTCTTGCCGTTGGTTCTCAATCCCCGTGGCGCAACCTTAGGCTGTTGCGCGGTCGGGGGCAAGGCGGAGGAAGACATTGCCGTGCTGAACCGCCGTCTCGATCCGCTTTTGCTCGAACTCAACGCGGCTGGATTCCTGAACGGGCATACGCCGTTTTCGGCATTGCTGGCTTTCGCCACGCTTGTTGCCGCCGCCTTGACGGGCCGTCGGTATATCGCACTTTCCAACGAGAGCAGTGCGAATGAGAGTACGGTGCCGGGCGGTACGGTCAATCATCAGTATTCCAAATCGTTTGAGTTTGAAGACGATTTCAGACAATATGTGGCGCGTTATGTTTCGCCCTCGTTTTATTATTTCAGCTTCCTGCGGCCGTTGAGTGAACTCGCGATAGCGCGTGTTTTCAGCGAGTTGAAGCCCTATCATGCGGTTTTCAAGAGTTGCAATGCGGGCAGCAAACAGGATGTTTGGTGCGGGCATTGCGCCAAATGTCTGTTCGCCTATATCATTTTTTCGCCCTTTCTGCCGCAGGCCGGTCTGGAACGCGTTTTCGGCCGCAATTTGTTTGCGGACGCGGGTATGTTGCCGTTGTTGAAAGAGTTGGACGGCGAGACGCCCGTCAAACCGTTCGAATGCGTCGGTACCGTGGCGGAAGTCAATTGGGCTTTGCAGCAATTGCGTCCGCTGGCGGAGTCGGCCGCGCCTGGCGTTTATCCGTTGTTGGAAGCCTATTTCGCATCGGACGTTTCCCGTCGGCCGGTGTCGGACAAGGTGTGGCGCGGCTTGTTTGAACCGCACGCGTTGCCGCCGGAGTTCCTCGCAGGCTTGGAAACATATTTGCGGGAAGCGCATATATTCGATTGAACCATCATGGACGATTCGGCCTTACATACCTGTTTCGATACGGTCGTGTTGCCGGCGGGGCGCGTGGCCTTGCTGGGTGCCGGGCGTGAGGGCGAGAGTAGTTACCGGCTGTTGCGCCGCCTTTATCCGCGCTTGCCGGTAACGGTCTGCGACCGCAATGAAAAGGTGCGTCAGGCCGCGCTTTGGCAGGCTGACCCCTATGTCGATTTCTCGACGGGCGACGGCTATATCAAGGCGGCGGCCGCCTTTCCGCTCATTTTGAAAAGTCCGGGCGTCTGCCTGAAAGATTGGCCGGCCTTGTTGCAGAACCCGTCGCTGACGTCCCAGGCGGATCTGTTCCTGCGCTTTTTCGGCCGGCAATGCGTCGGCGTGACGGGCACCAAGGGCAAGAGTACGGTCACGCATCTTATCCATCATCTTTTGCAGGGCGAATTCCCGTGTCTGCTGGCCGGCAACATGGGCATTCCTTTTTTCGACATATTGCCGCAACTCACGGCGGCGCACCGCGTCGTATGCGAACTTTCGTCCCATCAGCTGGAACAGGTGCATACGCCGCCGCAGGTTGGCGTTTTGCTTAATCTCTACGAGGAACACCTCGACCATTATGTGGATTTCGAGGCTTATCAACGGGCTAAACTGCATATCGCCGGCGGGGATTGTCTGGTCGTGAACGGCGACGATCCGCTGATAGCGGCGCGTCTTCAGGAGTGGACGGCCGGACGGCAGGCCTGCCGCCCCCTGAGGCTGGCCGGGTGCGGCACGGCGGCGAAAGCCGCCACGGCCTATGCCGATAGCCCGCAGGTTCAGGTTTTAGACCGCCTGTTGTGGCGGCCCGAAGCCTTGACGGCCGCCGATGGGACGCCTGTCTTCCGCTTTGATGCGCCGCATCCGCTCATAGGCGAACACAACGAGCGAAATTTGGCGGCGGCCTTGTTGGCAGCCGCGCAGGCCGGCGGACATTACGGCCGTATGTTGCCGCGCGTGGCTTCGTTCCAACCGTTGCCGCACCGTTTGCAGTATGTGGGGGGGTACGGCGGCGCCCATTATTTCAACGACTCTATCTCCACGATTCCGCAGGCCTGCATCGCGGCGGTGGAGAGCGTGCGCCGACTGCCGTTCGTGGATAGTGTCAGTTGTCTGATAATCGGCGGCTTCGACCGCGAAATCGATTATACGCCGCTGGTGGATTATCTCTGCGCAAATCCGATAAAAAGTATTATTTTTGTCGGCGCGGCGGGACGTCGGGTACAGGCGGCCTTGGAAGCCTGCAACTGCTTGCCGGCTCATGCGTTATGTACCGACGATTATGCGGAACTCGTGCCGTGGGCGGCGGCGCATACCGCGCCCGGTACCGCCTGTGTGTTGTCGCCGGCCGCCGCCAGCTACGACCGCTTCAGGAATTTCGAGGAGCGGGGCGAAGTGTTTATGCAATTGGTAAAAAAACAATTCAAGATATGAAAAAGTTAATCGAATGCGTGCCCAATTTCAGCGAGGGGCGCGACATGGCCGTCATCAAGCAGATTACGGACGAAATTGAAAAGATAGAGGGCGTCAAACTCCTTGACGTGGATCCGGGGGCGGCCACGAACCGTACGGTCGTCACGTTTGTCGGCACGCCCGACGAGGTCATAGAAGCCGCTTTCCAGGCGGTGAAGAAGGCCGGACAACTCATTGATATGCGCCAGCACCACGGCGCCCACCCGCGTTTCGGCGCCACCGACGTGTGTCCGCTTGTGCCCGTGGCCAACATCACGATGGAAGAGACCGTGGAATATGCCCGCCGCTTGGCCAAGCGCATAGGCGAGGAACTCGGCATATCCGTTTACTGCTACGAATCGGCCGCTTTCGACCCCAAGCGCCGTAATTTGGCTTATTGCCGTGCCGGCGAATACGAAGGCCTGAAAGAAAAACTGGCGACGGCCGAGGGCAAGCCCGATTTCGGTCCCGCCGAATTCAACGCGTTTTCCGGCGCGACGGCCGTCGGGGCGCGCGACTTCCTCGTAGCCATCAATTACAATCTCAATACGACTTCCACGCGTCGCGCGAACGCCATCGCGTTCGACGTACGTGAAAAAGGCCGTCCCGCCCGCGAAGGCGGCAAGGTAACGGGCAAGCCGCTCAAGGACGAGAACGGCAAGCCGGTCATGATACCGGGTACGCTCAAGGGTACGAAGGCCATCGGTTGGTTCATAGAGGAATACGGCATCGCGCAGGTATCGATGAATATTACGAATATTTCCCAAACGCCGGTGCATGTGGCTTACGAGGAAGTCTTCGCCAAAGCCGCGGCGCGTGGCGTACGCGTGACGGGAGCCGAGATTGTCGGGCTGATTCCGAAGAAGACGCTCATCGACGCCGGCAAGTTCTATCTGGCCAAACAACAACGTTCGGCCGGTATCAGCGAGGCGGAAATCATCAAGATCGCCGTCAAGTCGATGGGGCTGGATGACCTCAAGCCGTTCAATCCCGAAGAAAAGATTATCGAATATCTGTTGGAAGCCGACAACAAGGCGAAAAAACTTGTCGATTTAACGTGTACGGGCTTTGCCGACGAGACCGCGAGCGAGTCGCCCGCGCCCGGCGGCGGCTCCATTTCCGCCTATATGGGCGCCTTGGCGGCCGCTTTGGGTACGATGGTGGCCAATCTTTCGTCGCACAAGGCCGGCTGGGACGAACGTTGGGAAGAATTTTCCGTCTGGGCCGAAAAAGGTCAGGCGATGAAGGACGCGTTGCTTCATCTTGTGGATGAAGATACGAACGCCTTTAACAAGATTATGGACGCTTTCGGGCTGCCGAAAAAGACCGACGAGGAGAAAGCGGCGCGCAGCGCGGCCATCCAGGAGGCGACGAAGTATGCCACCGAAGTGCCGTTCCGTACGATGCAGGAAGCTTTCAAGACGTTCGACATCGTGCAGGCCATGGCCGAGACCGGTAACCCCAATTCGGTGACCGATGCCGGTGTGGGGGCGCTCTGTGCCCGCAGTGCCGTGATGGGCGCGCATCTGAACGTGCAAATCAACGCCTCCAGCCTCAAGGACGAGGCTTTCAAGGCCGACATCCTGGGCAAGGCGGCCGAAATCGAAAAGCAGGCTTTGGCCCGCGAGGCCGAAATCCTGAAGATTGTCGCTTCCAAAATCGGCTAAGCCGATAGACATTGGAATCTACGGAAAAGGTCGGGACATAGCAATGTTCCGGCCTTTTTGTTTTTCGCCGTACGCCGTTATCAGGCGGATTCGTTAAGGCGTTGCAACTTTAATTTGGTAAAACCTTAAAAACCTTTGTAGAAGTTGAAAATCCAGTTCAGCAAGATAGGAATCAACAAAAGGGGCAGATATTTGGGCGAGAGGGGCGT
>CAMWSI010000040.1 GCA_947176875.1 uncultured Bacteroidales bacterium | reverse complement strand
CGTAGGTGCCGGGCTTGTCCAATTCATCGAAAAAGCGGCGCGTCGTCAGCCCCTCGGCAATGATTTCGCCGTTGCGGTAAAGGGTATAGCCGCGTCTTTCGGGGGCGCTTTCCAGTTCGAGGAACATGAGGCGCGATTGCGTATAGCTGCATTGATAACCCGCGCACAAAGCCACCGTACCGTCTTCGAGCGTGCTGATCGTCAGGCCGCCCGCGTAGGCCAAATCATCGGTGGAAGTTACTTCGCCATTAAGGCTCAAGAGGTTGTAAACGGCCGGGTCTTGCGTTACCTGAACCGGATCGCCGATCTGGCTGCGGGTTTCGACATCGAAAGTGTAGATTTCGTTCGTGTTGGGACCCGATTGGGACGCCACGTACAATTTGCCGTTATGATAGGCCGTACCGGATACGTCGAGGGCGTCGAAATCGAAGCCGGCCGTGCCGAGGTGCTTGCCGTCCAGCGAATAGAAATCGGAGGTATTCCAACCGCCCATCAGCAATACGCCTTTCTGGCCGCCGAATTCGAAATCGGGCAGGTAGGCCATGTGGCGGGCTTCGGCCTCGAAGTTGTTACGTACCGTATTGGTTTTCAAATCAAGGACGGTTACTTTTTCAAGGCCGCCGCAGAGCAGTTGGTTCTGGTCTGCGAGATATACCATCGAGAGTACGGCGTGGTTCAAGCCGGCCGGCTTCAGTTCCGTTTCTATTTCGTTGTTCCGGTCAATAACGCGGATACTGGCTTCTTTCCATCCGGAAATGTAATATTTCTCACCGATGGGAATGCCGCAGTAACCATTGTACATCAGCATATTGACATCGAATATGTAGTCGAACGACGGATTGAAGTACGATTTCGCGTCGTTCCGGCGGGTGGCTTCGGCTACCGGGGCCGTGCGCGACAGCGGACGGGCAATCGGAGCCAGATTGGCTTCGCCCTTTTCGCCTTTCGCGACCGATGAGGCCGATGCCGTCGCTATTTCGGAAGAGGGCAGTCCCCAATATACGGAGGCGTAGCGGTTGTATTGCACGCGGTTGCCGATTTGTTGAACCGGGAAGTAACCGCCTTCGACAATCGTCAAGACGGCGTTCGACGCCGTTTTATCGGCCGCACCTTCGGTATAGATGGCGCGGACGTAATACGTATGGGTGCCGGCCGAAGCGAGCGAGTTGTCGGTGTAGGTCAGTGCGTCCGCATCCAGCGTGGCTATCGGCGTTTCGTTGTTGTCGCGGTAAATCTCGTAGCCGGTCAGCGTTTTCCCCGCGCTACCGAGCGGGCGTTGCCAGTCCAGACGGACAATCAGCCCCGTGGCGGCGGCTTTGGCCTGTACGTTTCTGGCGCGGGGCAGGATGCGCTCTGCGCCTAATTGAGCGAACCAAGGTACCGTATAGCCGTGGTCGTAGAAGAAGCCGGCCATGATCGATCCGTCGGCCGACATGTTCGTGACGGTCCCCAATTCGGGTACGGCGATATCGTAATATTCATAAAGGAAGCTTTCCCCTGTCATCAGCCCCGTTTCCTTGGAGTAGATGATGGCCTGCCGTGAGCCGGGATCGGCGTCTATGCCGCAGTAGCCGACCATGAAGCCGTTGTCGGAAACGCCGTCGAAGGCGGCGAAATCCCAGCCGGGCAACGGTGATATGGTGTCGATCGTGAAACTTTTGCCCGCACGGTCGTAATAAATGATCAGACCGTGTCCGGTCTCTTGGTTATAACCTACCAATACGCTACCGTCTGAGTTCACGGCGGTCAGGTCGGACATGCTGAAAAGCGGTTCCCTTATCGCATAGGTGTAAATCGTGTCTTTGGTGTCCAAATCGGACAAATCCCAAAACACCGTCTGCCAAGTCGATAAGACGAGGGAGGTCGGCCAGGTGCCCCAGCCGCCGATAACCGTTCCGTCGGCCGAAATACCGTTGGCGCGCGAACCGTAGCCTATGTTGTCCTCATGATTCAACGGTTTCAGGCGCGGCCAGTAAGAATGGAGCAACGTGCGCAGTTTGCCGGTCTTGCCGTCATATAAGGCGCCCACATTATTGACGACCGAATCGATGCCGCCGTTCTCGTTGGGCGCGGTCTCATACTCGTAAGCTAAAACGACCACGTGGTCGCCGTTGGCTTGGGCGTTCCAATACGAAAGGTCGTTTTCATAACTGGGATTGTTGATGGTTTTTTCCAAATCGATATCTTGTCCCTGATAGTGGATATACGGTATGGCTTTTTCGCCCGGTAAAGACGCCACGTAGTGGTCGGGCGAGAAATAAGCGTGCAACTGGAAGTCGTTGAACGTGGCCGTTTTATTTTCGGTGAAATCATAGACGAAGCCGACCTCTTGGCCTACCGTACCGCACAGATAGCGGTTGTCGCCTGAAAGGAAACTAAGCAAACCGTCTCTGAAACCGGTCATGACGACCGCCCGGCTGCCGTTCTGCCCTTCGTAGGTCGTGGAGGCATCCGGGTTCTGCGCCTGTGCTCCTCCCAAGAGGAACAGCAACGCTGCTGAGATTGCAATTTTCTTTAACATAGTGGTTGTATTGTTTTGTTTTAATTCGGAGCCTCAGATCCGGTCAGGGACCTGAGGCTCAAGGGAACGGCCGTTCACCGTCCGCTTATGGGGCGTTTACTGCATGTAAACTTTATAAACCGCCACACCCTGTTCGGTGTTGAGGCGTACGAAGAGGATGGCGCGTCGGGTGTCGATCGGCAACACCAGATCTTCGCGGCTGTTGGGCGCAAAGCGGTTGATAAGATTGCCGGTCAGGCCATAGACGTCGATGTCCTTGATCGTAATGCCTTTGAGGTTGCGGACATACAGCCGGCCGTCCTGCGTGCCGACGTTGAAATCCGCCTTGAGCAGTTCTTCGTTGGCCACGTTGCTTACGAACAAAGCCGTATAGGCGAGGTCTTTGCCGGGCATCACGAACACGTAGGCCGCTTCCTTGCTCAACGTATCGTTGCCGTCCAGCCAGGCTACGAATTTGTAGTCTTCATTCGCCGTGGCCTTGATGGTTACGGTGTCGCCTTCAAAGTATCCGTCCTCGGCGGCACCTTCAACCGAACCGCCTTCGGCGGGGGAAGCGGTCAGGGTCAGGGTAAAGGCAGGAAGTTCTTCGAATTTGGCTGTGTAAGTCACATTGCCGTTAATCTGGAACTTATAAGTCGGCTCTTTCGACAATTCCGTTTCGCCGTCCAACCAGGCCGTGAATTTATAGCCCCTGTTGGCCGTGGCGGTCAGCGTCACGTTGTCGCCCTCGAAATAAGAGGCGGCACCGGTAACCGTACCGGCCTCTTCGGGGGTAATGACGACCGTTACCGAGAACAACTGCCGTAGGGTCGTGAAAGTGATGGTTCTTTCCACCGAGCCTTGTTCATGGTCGTCGGCGGTGCAATAACTGACAACAGCCACTTTGTAAGCCGTGTTGGGTGTCAGGCCGGTCAGCGTCAAGGTCTGGACGTCCGTATTCTGCGCGGCCTGGTAAATGGTATGGGCATAGCCTTCCGCCTCGGCCGGTCCGTAGAAAATGCCGTATTCCGCGCCTTCGCCTTCCCAACTCAGCACGGCTTCGGTCTGTTCGGGCTCTGCCGTGAGGTTTTCGATCGGGAAGCAGGGATCTTCGTCATAAGCGAACGAAAGGTCGAAAATTTCAAGGAACAGAGGCTCTTCTACGGCTGGTGCCGTTTCGGCTTCGTCGGCGAGCAACGAGAGCCCGCCAATGCCGCCTTGGTCAGGCATCACGAATTTATTGGGATTGTGGAAATAGAACGCGATATGAACCGGTCCTTCGAATTTATCCATCGAAACGGTCAATTCCTTACCCCTTGCAACGGTTTCGTCTTCCGCAGGATTTTCTTCTGCAGTGGCCGGTTGCGCCATCAAGGCCGTGTGATCGAAAGAAGCCACGGTGTCGTTCCAGGTAAACTGTCCGTTCGTGGAAGCCATGACGTAGAGGCGGAGATTCGGATCAACCAGGTCGATGCCATTGTTCCCTTCGCCTTGCAACAAGGCGTAATCGAATGTATTGACGCGGAATTTCAAGGTTTTGGGATAGAACTCACCCGTTTTGCGGACATAGACGGCCGGTATGGTCAGCCAAGCCGCCTCGGCCGTGTTGGCAACCGCTATGGAGGAGGTGTTTTCGTACATCATGGCGCCGGGGGCGATCCAAATGTTCCAGTTGGTCGGCAGGCTGCCGCGATCCATGAAGTTCAAGTCCAACAGATCGGCTTCGGTCAGTTCTCCGCCGGGAATGCCCTGGAATGCGGATATGCCGTCCGGGGTTGTGAAAGATTGCGTTCCCCAGTCAAACGGGCTGGCAAGACTCTCGGTGTACGGCATGCTGGACAAGGTGTTCAGCAAAGACGGGTTGGTCGTGAACGAAGAGTCGCCGGCACCGCATACGGCCTGCACTTTGACCATATAAGCAGTCCGGGCTTCCAGACCGCGCAGCGTCGCTCCGGCCGTGTTTACGCTGAGTGTTTCCCAAACGTCGGTGTCTTCCGTCGCATCGTCGTTTTCCGTATCGCTTTCATCCATGCTCCAAGGCGCGATGCCGCCCTCTTCATTGTCGGTGGAGGGTTCCACGTACTTTTGGTACGAAACGATGTACTGACCGGCGGTCACCACGTTGTTGTCGGTCCATGTCAATTGAATCTGCCGGTCGGTCGTGTTGTCGGCCACGAGGCTCAGGTTGGCCGGCGTCTCGCAGTCGCGTCCTTCCAGGAACTCATAGGCAGTGATGGCCGTCATGACACCTACGGTCGTGGTGCGGTAACTGTAACGGAGGCGCACGACGTCGGTCTTGGCGCATCTGAAGTCAACCGTCAGCGGGTAGGCGCCATAGTCGATATCAGGGAGATTGTTCGATGTGAATAAGGCCGCTTGTTTCCATTCGCCGCCGTTCAGGCTGTATTCGATACGGATAGAGTCGCCGGCTTCGGGTTTGTAGGCTGTCGTGCCGCGCCCCATGGCGGACGTGAAGTATTTGGTGCGGAAAGTGGCCTGTACCTTTTCCACGCCTGAGAAAGCGGGCATGATGACATCCGGCCAACGCGTATCCAAGGTATAAATCGGCTCCCAAGTTTCCTGGTCGAACTCATAGTCGTAATAGTAAGACGATTGCAGGTAGAAGTTGTCGCGATAGTCGTCCGCCGCCATGGCGAAGGCGGAAGTGATGATTTTATTCATCTCTTCGGGATCGTCCGGTAGCACGGTGCCGGTGCTGAGCCCCGGGGGCAGAATCGGCATCGCGTCGCGCGGCTGGCTCAGTATAAGGTCTTTCTCTTCGAACGTGTAGCTCAGCGGCAATTTGTCGGCCTGTAGGTAAACGGGAACCATCGCCATGCCGGTCGAATAGGCGGCGTCTTCGGCCGCTTGATTCACGACGGAAAAGATTTGCAGGTAAGCCATTTCGCCGGGCGTCATCTCCAAGTCGTAGGCGGTGGCGCCTTCAGGGAGGAACGCGATGATTTTACCGGTGCCGCCGAGGGTGGGGTCGCCCCATCCCGTAATCCAGTTTTCGTAGGTGTCGCCGACTTCCAGTTTCCCTTTCGGCGCGATGCTCGAAGCGGAACTGCTTTTGACGATCATCGTGGCGAAACCTTCGGCCGCCCCGATGGTCAGGGGGATTTTATTGCCGTTGGGGGTGCCGGCGGAAACCGATACGGGGTCGGTGATCTGAAGTGTCTGGAACTTGTCGGATACACCGAACGTTACGGTTTCGTAGTTCCAGGCCTCGCCGTCCTTCTTGCCGAGGCAGAGGAAGAGATAGTAAGCCTTTCCGGGTTCAAGACCGGTGCCGGAGAAGGAGAACGTGTTGCCGTTCATCGTCGGTTTACCATGGAAAACGACCGGATATTGCATGGCGACGAGGTCGCCCGCCTTGTATTCGGCACCTTCGTTGTCATGACGGATATAGGGCTGGGCTCCGGCCGAGACGAACGCGAGAACGGCATCGGCCGCTTGAATCGCTTCTTTGGTAGCGTCGTTTACGAGGACGTTGGCCGTCACTTTGGCATAAGACGGATCGGTGGAAACCAAAGCGGTCTTGGGGGCAATGGAGATTTTGTAGTTCGTCAGCGCCGGATTCATAGACGGGTAGTAAGAGGGAGCCGGCGTAATCTGCCAGCCGTCTTTCTCGCTTTCGATAATTTTGATGTCGGTATCGGAGGTGCCGCCGGTCAGGCCGCGTTCTTCACCTCTTTTGACGCCGAAAGCGAAACGTAAGGTATTCTTCTGCCGGTTCAGTTTTTCAACGATGCAGGCTACCTGATTGTCGTTCGTGACTTTGATTTGGAAAGTCCAGCGGTTGCCGTCCACCAGTAAATCGTATTGAACGACTAAGAACGTGCCGTTCGCGTCTTTACCTATTGCGAAATAAGCCGGCGCATTTTCGCCTTTCGTTATCGTGGCGGCGGTACCGTCGGCAACGCAAGGGAAGGCCGAAGCGAAGTGGTCGGCCGTGATGTCCTTGAACGCCGCCTTGCCCGCCGGAACGGTTATAGATGCCGGCGTCCCCTCCGATGACGATGCCTCGGTTGTGAAATAGAGGCCGCCCGTCGCTGAAATGACCAGACCTTTGATCGGCGTCTCGATGAAATTGAGATTCAGTTCCATCGAGGAAAGATCGAATGCCGGCAATGCCGAAGCCGATGTCACGGTTGTAGGTACAAAGAAAGCATTGTCGTCGAACTGGTAGTAGTAGTTAGCCAAATCCGTTCCAGCCGCCAAGTCCGCACCGAGCGGCATAACCATCATTAAGCCATGGTCTGTCCAATTCTCTTCTTTCAATTGGCTGAGATCCACCCAGGGGGATGGTGTGGAATACATGTAACTGGCGGTTGTGAGCGCGTAATCAGTCAAAGGCAACGGCGTTGGCCATGTTGTCTGATTCTGTGCCAAGGCAAAGCCTGTTATCAGGCCGATTGCCATGAACATTGAAGTGAATAGTTTTTTCATGGTGTTTATTGGTTTTTGTTTGACCATAAAGGGGGGAAAGCCCGTAGAGGCTCTCCACGCCCTTTTAGTTGTTACAATAATAAAAGAAAATCCACGAAAAGACGGTTCACAGGGAAATAAAAAAATATAACGAACAACTGCACTTTATAAAACTTCGTTATATATATAACTGGTAATAATTGATTTATAAAATTACAATTTGTGCTGTCCGCGGCGGTGGAGCGTGGGGAAATAGAGGTTGGCGTGCTTTACGGGATGGATGGGGTAAAAGGGAAAAGCCTTTGGAA
>CAMWSI010000039.1 GCA_947176875.1 uncultured Bacteroidales bacterium | reverse complement strand
CGCCGTGCGGGCTTTGGGCTTCGACCGCGTTTTCGACACCGATTTCGCGGCCGACCTCACGATTATGGAGGAGGGGAGCGAACTCTTGGGACGGCTTTCGGCTTTCATGAACGGCGACAAGTCGGTCAAGTTACCGATTCTGACTTCCTGCTGTCCGGCTTGGGTCAATTTCTTCGAATACAATTATCCCGACATGTTGGACGTGCCGTCTTCGGCCAAGTCGCCGCAACAGATGTTCGGGGCCATCGCCAAGACGTATTTCGCCGACAAGATCGGCGTGAAGCGCGAGGATCTCGTCGTCGTGTCGGTTATGCCGTGTCTGGCCAAGAAGTACGAGTGTCAGCGCGAGGAATTCAAGACCGACGGCAATCCGGATGTCGATATCGCGATTTCTACACGCGAACTGGCCAATCTGATCAAGCAGTCGAACATCGATTTCGCCAATCTGCCGGAAGAGGATTTCGACCATCCGCTCGGGGAATCCACGGGCGCGGCCGTCATCTTCGGTGTGACGGGCGGCGTTATCGAGGCGGCCACGCGGACGGCCTACGAACTTTTCACGGGCAAGGCTTTGGATAAGGTGGAATTCGCGGCTTTGCGCGGCATGGATGGCGTTCGGGTGGCGACCGTCGATTTCGACGGCACGCCGATCCGTATCGGTATCGCGCACGGTCTGGGGCATGCGCGGCAGCTGTTGGATGCGGTGCGTCGGCGCGAACTGGATTTACATGCGATAGAGGTCATGGCCTGCCCCGGCGGTTGCATAGGCGGTGGCGGTCAGCCCTATCACCACGGCAACGCCGCCATCCTGGAGGCACGGGCGGCCGCCATTTACCGCGAGGATGAGGGCAAAGCCTTGCGCAAGTCGCACGAGAACGAATACGTCAAGCGCCTGTATGAGGAATTCCTGCGTCACCCTATGAGCGAGAAAGCGCATCATTTGCTGCATACGCGTTATTTCGACCACAGCGATACGATAGAGACGGTATAGACGCCGGATGTGCGGAAAGTGTTTCCGTCGGATTTCCGGGACGGCTTGCGCGGGAACGGAAGTGCGGCGGAAAATGGTTTTGGTTTTGAACAAGAGACATTATTGAAAGACATATGAAAAGAATCACGTTGTCGGAGAGCAAGGTGAATGCAATCCGGGAAATTTGTCAGGCTTATAACAATGACAAAGGTGAAGTTATCAATGTGTTGCATAAAGTGCAAGGGGCGTTCGGCTATTTGCCGGAGGCCGTGCAGGAAGTGGTTGCGCACGAATTGAACATGCCGGTGGCGCACGTCTATGGCATCGTGACGTTCTATTCGTTTTTCTCCATGGTGCCCAAGGGTGAACATCCGGTTTCCATTTGTATGGGAACCGCCTGCTATGTGCGGGGGGCGGAGAAAGTGTTGGACGAATTCAAGCGTCAGCTCAAGATCAACGTGGGGGAAACGACGCCGGACGGCAAATTCTCGCTCAATTGCCTGCGTTGTGTGGGGGCTTGCGGATTGGCGCCCGTAGCCATGGTGGGCGAAAAGGTCTATGGCCGGCTCACGCCCGATCAGGTAAAGGATATCATAGCGGAATATAAGTAGGCGGTTGGGGACATCATGCACGATTTGTTTGTGTTCGGTCTGTCGGTCTTCGCGAGTTTGTTCGCGATTATCAATCCGATAGCGAATGTACCCATATTTATGGGGGTAACGGACGGCGCCTCGGAGGCGAGTTGCCGGAAAATAGCCAAGACGGCTACGGTTACGGCATTCTTCATCGTTTTGGCGTTCGTCCTGATGGGAAAGTATATATTCGATTTCTTCGGCATCACGATTCCGGCTTTCAAGATTACGGGCGGGCTGTTGCTGTTTTACGTGGGGTTCGAACTCCTGCAGTCCAAGAAGTCCACGATTCAGAACATGTCCGGTCCGGGCGGAACGCCTGCGCCCGCTCCCGACTTCGACGAGAGCGTCGCCATTTCGCCGCTCGCGATTCCGATGCTGGCCGGCCCCGGTACGATTGTGGCGGCGATGAATTACGCGGCCGGTCATAACTATTGGTATATCTTGGAAATCGTCCTCATTTTGGCTTTCGTGCTGGGATTGACCTATTTCGCGTTCAGTTTCAGCCGTTATATATATCGCTTTCTGGGGAAGGACATCATTCTGGTGTTGAGCAAACTCATGGGGTTGATCGTGGCCATCTTGGGGACCAATATGGTCATAGACGGCATCAGGATGGCGATGGCCGGTTAAAATCGGGAGGAACTATGCCGCTACATTTCAGTTTGTCGGAAATAGCCAGTGCGTTTGTCGTATTGTTCGCGGTCATCGACATCACGGGGTCGATACCCATCATCGTCGATTTGAACAAGAACCGGGGCGGGGTCAGCGCATGGCAGGCCGCCTTGATTTCGTTGGCCATACTCGTGGCGTTTCTGTTTCTGGGGGAGGCCATGCTCGGATTGTTCGGCATAGACGTGTCTTCGTTTGCCGTGGCCGGATCGCTCGTCATCTTCGTGTTGGCGGTGGAAATGACGTTCGGCATAGAGGTGTTCCGGAACGACGGGCCGCGCGGCGTGGCCACGATTGTGCCGCTCGTATTCCCGCTCATCGCCGGTGCCGGCACGCTGACGACGCTCCTTTCGTTGCGGGCGGAATACAATCTGTTGAATATCCTTATCGCGCTGGTGCTGAATATGGTGGTGGTCTATGTCGTGATCCGCTATGTCGATAAGGTGGAGAAGATCATCGGACAGGGCGGCATTTATATTATGCGTAAATTTTTCGGGATCATACTTTTGGCCATATCGGTCCGCTTGTTCGCCAACAACGTGACTTCTTTGTTCTGAATATAATGAACCGCAACGGGATGAAATCCGTAAGCGGGGGCTTTCTTGTGGGATTACCTTTTCTTTGCGGACAAAGAAAAGGTAATTTGACACTTTGGGCAAAAAAAACTACCTTTGCAGTCATTTTTAAGCGATTTTTCAGATGAATAAGGTGATTAAGTTGCGGAAAGGCTTAGACATACGCATACAAGGCGTAGCCGACGGCTCTTTGCGTGCCCCGGCATTTTTCTATGAAGATTACGCCGTGAAACCGGTCGATTTTTGGGATATGCGTCCCAAATTGTTGGTGGAGGAGGGGAGTACGGTCAAGGCCGGTACGCCGTTGTTCTTCGACAAGAACCGGGAAGCCGTCAAAGTGACGTCGCCGGTAAGCGGTACGGTGGAAAAAATCGTGTACGGCCCTAAGCGCCGTATAGAGGAAATCCGTATCAAAGCCGATAAAGAGGTTGCTTACGAGGCTTTTACCGCTTATACCGCCAGCGATATGGCCACTTGGAGCCAAGCGCAACGCGAAACGGCCGTTTCGCAATTGCTGAATGCCGGGCTTTGGCCTTATATCCGGCGCCGTCCGTACGATACGGTAGCCGATCCCGCGCGTACGCCCCGCGATATATTCATCTCCTGTTTCGATACCGCGCCGCTGGCACCGGACATGGATATGTTGGCCCATGGCCGCGAAGAGGATTTTCAGGCCGGTGTGGATGTCTTGCGTACGCTGACGGCGGGCAAGGTTCATCTGGGATTGCATGTGCATAAGAACAACGCCGTGGCGTTTACCGAATGTAAGCGGGCGGAACTGCATTATTTCGAAGGTCCGCACCCCTGCGGCAACGTCGGCATACAGATTCACCATATCGCGCCTATCGATAAGGGCGAGGAAGTCTGGTACGTACACCCGCAGGATGTCATGATTATCGGCCGTCTGTTCCTCAAAGGCCGTTACGACGCGACCAAAATCGTGGCTTTGGCCGGCTCGGAAGTCATCCGTACGAGTTATCATAAGGTGCTGGCCGGGGTTTCGGTGCGTTATTTTCTGCAAGACAATGTGAAAGGGATGGAATGCGGATTGGAGGTCATGAACGGCGAAGACAGCCGCCATGCGGCCGGCATCCGCGTTATCAGCGGCAATGTGCTGACGGGAACGAAAATTTCGGCTCAGGGTTATCTCGGGGCTTACGATCATCTCTTTTCCGTCATACCGGAGGGCGATCGTTACCGTTTTATGGGCTGGATGACGTTGGGCATCAATATGTTCAGTTTTTCCAAAACGTTTTTCTCGTGGTTTTTCCCGCAACGCACCTACCGTATCGATACGAATGTGAACGGCGGCAAGCGGGCGTTCGTATTGACGGGCGAATTCGAGAAGGTGTTGCCGATGGATATTTATCCGATGCAGTTGCTCAAAGCCTGTATGACGCAGGATATAGAGGCCATGGAGAATCTGGGGATTTACGAAGTGTCGCCCGAGGATTTCGCGCTTTGCGAGTACATCGATGCCTCCAAGACCGACATACAGCAGATCATCAAGGACGGACTTGAACTGATTCGTCGGGAAATGAGCGAATAGCATCAACGACGGTAATTAAGGAATAAGAATCAAAAGGGGGAAACCCAATACGCATATTATGTTGAGAAAATTTTTAGATCGGATTAAACCGCAATTCGAAAAAGGAGGCAAATTCGCGTTTTTGCATTCTACGTTCGATGCGTTCGAGACATTTTTGTATGTGCCGAATACGGTGACGGTCAGGGGCGCCCACGTGCGGGACGGTTTGGACATGAAGCGGACGATGATCATGGTCGTGCTGGCTTTGATGCCTTGCTTTCTGTTCGGAACCTATAACGTGGGTTTGATGCACTACAACGCCTTGGGCGAGACGGTGCCGTTTTGGCCTACGTTTTGGTTCGGTTGTACGAAGGTGTTGCCGATGCTGATTGTCAGTTATGTGGTCGGCTTGGGCATTGAGTTCGTTTTCGCGCAGTATCGCGGGCATGAAGTGAACGAGGGCTTTCTGGTTTCGGGTTTCCTGATACCGTTGATTTGTCCGCCTGACGTACCGTTGTGGATGTTGGCCGTGGCGACGGCTTTCGCCGTGATTATCGGTAAGGCGGTTTTCGGTGGAACCGGTATGAATATCTGGAATCCGGCCTTGTTGGCCCGCGCTTTCCTGTTTTTCGCTTATCCGGCGCATATGTCGGGCGATGAAGTATGGGTGGCCGATGCGGCTTCGGGCCCTACGGCGCTGGCGACCTTGTCGCATGGACAGGCGGAGAGCCTGCCCGATCTGGGACAGTTGTTTTTCGGCTTCATGCCGGGGGCGGTGGGCGAGACGTCCAAGTTATGTATCCTGATCGGTGCCGTCATTCTGTTGTGGACGGGAATCGGCAGCCTGCGTGTCATGCTTTCCGTCGTTTTGGGTGGCCTTTCGATGGGGCTGGTGGCGCATGCCGCCGGCGCGACGGTGGCCACGCCTTGGCATCAGTTGCTGATGGGCGGCTTCCTGTTCGGCGCCGTATTTATGGCGACCGATCCGGTTACATCGGCGCAGACCAATTGGGGTAAAGTGATTTACGGTTTCCTGATAGGCGTTTTGGCCGTGTTGATACGGGTGTTCAATCCGGCTTACCCGGAAGGCATGATGCTGGCGATTCTGTTCATGAATACGTTCGCGCCGCTTATAGACTATCTGGTCGTGAACCGCAATATCAAACGCCGTCAGCGTCGTTTGAAACTTAAAACGGCCGAAAATGTTTGAATTGAGTCGAGCGTAGCGCCGGACGGATCCGGGCGATGCCGGACGATTGAACATGTTTTGAAAAACTAAATAGGGGGAATACCCGTTGTTGTATGTTCTCGAATAAATATATTTACATTTACACCACGATTATGGTGGTGGCGGTGGCCGCGTTGCTGGCGTTGGCCGCCACTTTGTTGAAACCCTTTCAGGAGCGGAATGCCAAGGTGGAGACGATGCAGAATATCTTGAAAGCGGCAGGTATCGCTTCAACGGCCGAAGACGCAGAGGTCTTGTACGCCGGTTGTATCCGTGAGGAATTGACGATTGACGCGGCGGGCGAGGTGTTGGCGCGTTACGGTTCGGACGGCTCGTTGTTGAGCGGTTCGGGGATACGGGCGTTCGACATCAGCATGAAGAATGCGTTGGAAGCGGGCGGGAACGGCGCGTTTCCGGTTTTCGTCTGCCGCAAGGACGGCGAAGACGGTTATATCGTTCCGTTGTATGGCAAAGGCCTTTGGGGACCGATTTGGGGGTACATCACGTTTGCGACCGATATGAATACGGTGTTGGGCGTCTCGTTCAGCCATCAGGGAGAAACGCCGGGTTTGGGCGCCGAAATCGCGGGCGATGCTTTTCAACAGCCGTTTGCGGGTAAGCGGATTTTTGACGCGCAGCAACGGTTTACTTCCATTACCGTGCAGAAAGGCGGTGTCAAGAATTATAAGGGGGATCCCGTTCATGCCGTGGATGCCATTTCCGGCGGTACGATTACGAGTACCGGTGTTTCGGATATGTTACGCGATTGTCTGACGTATTATATTCCGTATTTTAACCGTATGCAGGGCGATTCCGCTTTGTCTGCCGCGATGTCGGACGACGGTTCGCGGATGGCGGAAACGGTGGAGGCGAAACCGGAACCGGTGGTGTCCGAACAGCCGCGCCGTACGGTACGGCAACCGGAAGAGCCGGTTCAGCAGAAAGAGCCGGTTGTCGAACAGATGGAAAGCCAGCCAGTTCCGGAGTCCGTTCCTGCGCCGGAGCCCGCGCCCGAACCGATGGCGGAACCGGTCGTTCCGGAACAGCCTGTGGCGCCCGAAACGCCTGAAACCCCCGAAACGCCGGTTCAGCCCGAGCCTCAACCGGTTCAACCCGAGCAACCGGCCGAACCGGCACAGCCCGAGCGGCAAGAGGCGGAATAACCGGCGAGACAATAGAATTTGTTGAAAGAAAATAAGTATCAGCTCTTATTATGGAACAACAGCAGGAAAGGGAAGCTTGGTTCTCGGCCAAGAATCTGAAATTGATAACGACGCCTTTGGGCGGCAATAACCCGATAACCGTACAGGTATTGGGGATTTGTTCGGCTTTGGCCGTTACCGTACAGTTGCAGCCGGCTTTGGTCATGGCCATATCCGTAACGGTGGTGACGGCTTTCGCAAACCTGATTATCTCATTGTTGCGGAACACGATTCCGCCCCGCATCCGTATCATCGTACAGCTGACGGTCATTGCGGCATTGGTGATTCTGGTGGATCAGGTCCTGAAAGCGTTTTTATACGACGTGAGCAAACAATTGTCGGTGTATGTCAGTCTGATTATCACGAATTGTATCGTTATGGGACGCCTCGAGGCTTTTGCGATGGCCAACAAACCCTGGCCCTCGTTCCTGGACGGGGTCGGCA
>CAMWSI010000038.1 GCA_947176875.1 uncultured Bacteroidales bacterium | reverse complement strand
GTGGGGCGATCGGTTATGCGGACCTCAGTACGGCGCGCTTTATGGTTGATAACGGCCGGCTCGGGATCCGGCGTTCGGACAACGGCCGACCGGTGGTCGATATTCCATTGACGAAATATTTGGTGCAGATGGGCAGCGAGGCCTATGGGATGGCGGCGCAGGAGTTTTTGGATAGGGAAAGCGCATGGACGATGTTCTTTTTCCTGACGCCGTCGGGTTATTGGATAGAAACGCGGATTATCGTGAACGATTGGGTTGTAAGGATCAATGACGCGGATTTTTAGACATATCGTTGCCGGCGTGTTGTGTGTGCTTGGCTGTTTGGCCTTGTCGTGCCAGAAAGCGGAGCCGTATCGCATCACGCCGGATAACCGGGTGTTCATACGGTTCAATGTCGCCGCCATAGACGCCGCCATAGACGCCGCCATAGACGGAGGCAGCGGCCTGAGCGGAGAAACACCTTCGGTTTATGCCGCCTCCGATCCGCATGCGGCTTCGGAGGCCGAACAGGCGGCACAGGCCGAACAGGTGCATACGTTGCGGGTCGTCATCGTTTCTCAGGATCCGAGTGGCGCCTGGACGGTGGAGGCCAATGAGTTTTATGCCTATGACGGGATTGCGGAAGGTGTCAAGGACATGACATTGGCGATAACGGACGGCAGAAAGAAGAAGGTCTATCTGTTTGCCAATTGCGACATCGCCGAGATACGGGATGCGGACGGCCGGGTCGTCTCGTTGGGGGAACCGGACGCTTACAGGCCGGATGTCACGGGCAAGGTACCCGTGATGGATTACCGTTTTACCTGGGCGGCGGGCGATAAGCCCGCGTGGATTCCGATGAGCGCGGTCTATGATCTTGACGTACCGGAAAAGGAAGACTTGCCGGTGGTGTCGGACGTACATTATTACCGTGTGGCTAAACCGTTATACCTTGTGCGCGCCGTCACCAAGTTTTCTTTCTCGTATAAGAATACGAGCGCGTCGAGGGTGCCAGCTAACATTCAGATCCGGGATTGGAAGATTTCGGCGGTGGCGGCCGGGGAATCCTATCTGTTGGCGCATGTGGCCGACAATTGGCGGGAAACGACGAAACCGTCGGGCGCGTATGCCGATTGGAAGGAGTGGCTGGTCGCCGAGGCGCAGAAGACGCGTCAGGCCGGTGCGGATCCGAAAGATTACGAATGGCTGACCGCCTACGATTTGCCGAAAAGCGGAGAGGGTTCGCATAAAGATTACGGGTATGAATATCCGAATGGTTCACAATACTATATGTATCCGAAAGACGGGATGAACACGTTGGTTCCGCCGTCTCATTACTTGCCGGAAAGCAAGTATGTGTCGGCTGACGGCGTACAGCATTATCTGGTAACGTTCAAGACTTGGGAGTGGGAACCGGATTCGGCTTATACTACGGGACTTTCCATGACTTATACGGCGGAACTGCCTTATCTGCAATCGTTGTTCAGGAATACGGAAGTGAAACTTTCCGTTGAGTTCAAGGGCGATGCGGTCGCCTTGCAAGCGACGGTCTGTCCGTGGACGAAGCATGATGACATAGAAATTCCGCCTTTTGAATAAGCGAAACATGAAAACGTTGCGTCTCATTTGCAAGACATCCGCCGGTCTGTCGGTCTGGTTTGTCTTTTTGGCGTTGGCGGCTTGCCGTCCTGATGAGGACAAGCGGTCGTACCGGCAGGTGCCGGAGGGAGAGGAGGCCGTGGTGTCTCTCAAATGGACGATGCCGGCCATGGAGGAAAATCAGTTTCAGTTGTGTTCGCCCGTATCGGAAGAACGTTCCCGGCGGATAGAGGATATTTGGGTGGGTATTTATAATGTGAAAACAGGTGCCTGTACGGCAAAACTGTTTGTCGGCCTGCAATCGGATTCTCCGGAGCATGTCGCGCAGAAACTCAAGGATATCAAGACCAAGTCGGGGGAAAGTTATATCGTGGCGGCGGCCAATGTCTGGAACAGTTACGGCGTAAGCGAGCAATTGTCCACTACCGGCGATACCGTGTGTTTGGCGAAGCTGTTGCAGAAAGCCGATACGTGGGAGAAATACAAGAGCATTTCCGCCGTTCTGCCGCAACCCGGCCAAGTGAGGCCGGACGGGCTGTTCGTGATGGCCGGCTCGTTCCACAAGGGGACTGCGGATGACACGCCGGCCGGCGGCTGGAGCGATGAAAACGGCAATCCGGAAACGGTAACGATAGGGACGGGCATGACAGAAGATCTGGGCGGTTATATTCATCTGCGCCGTCTGTTCGCCTACAACCGTTTTACGGTTACGGCCGGCAAGTACGTCAAGATGGAACTTTTGGACTGGCAGGTCTGCAATCTGCCGGTCATGAGTTATCTGCAGGAGCGCAAGTCTGAAAATTCGGCCGATGTCTCCGTTTACTTCAGTAACGGTAAACGGGAGGATTATAAAGGCAATCACGGTACGATGCCGGTATCGCATATTTTTGAGAAAGGCGATGGAGAAGGCGAATATGTATTTGATTTTTACCAATTCGAGAACAGGCATGCCGGATTGAAAAAGCAAGGCGACATAGGCGTGGCGGAATATGCCGACCGCGACCGCGAGTGGAAAGACGGTACGGGCGGCAATACGGGGATTTACAAGAGCCTTTGCCGCGATGACAGGGTGCCTGAACCCGGCCCCGTCGGCAAAGGCGTGAATACGAACAATTACGCCACCTATATTATACTGAGGGCCGAAGTGGCTTATTATGTGTCGGAACTCGATATCGATGCGGCGCCGGTGGCGCATCCGGACGATACGCCGCCGGAGGGAGCCGTATTGCGTACCGGTTACGCCACCTATGCGATTCATCTGGGTTACTGCGAGGGAAAGGCGTTCGGCGCCGACTCTTTGGCGCGCGATTTCAACGTGCGCCGGAACAATTGGTACGAATACAAGGTGCGGATCAACGGTCTGAAGCATATCGGGCTCGAGGCGACGAGCGGTACGGTCGAGAACCAGCCCGGTGCGGAAGGCGATGTATTCGACAGCGAGAATGTCGTGGAACTGGACGCGCATTATGGCGTGTTCAATATCAAGATGACCAATGCCCAGCGGAACAACTTGCGATGGGTTGTCAGTGCGCCTTACGGCAATGCGGTGCATCATCTGGCTTACGCGGATTATCCAACCGGCGAGACGGATGAATTGCGGAAGAACAGGTTTTACAATTGGATTCGGTTCAAGCCCGCGCCTTCGGAGGATTTGCTGGCGGTATATAAGGAAAATCCGGGTGAGTCGGATGAGAATTTGTGGACGTTGGACGACTTGCGCGATGTGAAAGGGCATCCCGGTATCGATAAGGACGGCCAGGCGGAAGTGAATCCGGATCCGGCCGAGGCCAAGACGGAACGCTGGTACACGGTATTCGTCAATGAGTACGTTTATGAGGACGGCCCCGACGAGTCGATGAGCGGCAATTGGCGTTCGTATGTCAACCGGCCGGCCCGCGTGGCCTATCTCAATACAAACGCGCGGATATCGGCGGATAAACAGAGCACCTATATGACGCCGCAGTACACGGTTATCCAGCGTTCGATCCAGACCTATTACGATTTGTATGCGCCCATGACGACCGCGTTGGGCGTGGAGCGCGAGAACGAAGGCTACGGACTGAACATGCGTTGGTCGGATGTATATCCTTTGGCCGATGGGAAGGAGTCTGCATGGAATCCGGACAATGGCCGTTGGAACGAATGGGATTATCTGACCGGCGGGGCCATGGGCGCGAGCGGCAAGCAATGGCATGGCGAGATATTGCCGGAAGTGACCAAGGTGGGCGGACGTTCGTATCTGCCGGCGGCCCGTACGCCGACTGTCAGCCGACAGTACGAGAGCAAGCCCGCCACGACGCATCCGGTTTACGCTTTACGTCCGATTGAGGGCAATTATTTTAACTTCTTTAAGCCGAATGCTTTGACCGACCCGGCCGATGCCGACGCATTTTACGAATATATGGCCGCCTGCCTGAACCGCAATCGCGATGAGAATGGGAACGGGCGCATAGACCGCGAAGAATTGAAATGGTATTTGGCCACGAGCGGCAAGTATTTCCGTATCGTGCTGGGGCGGCGGTCGTTGGATAAGCCGCTTATGGAGTTCGGCGTACAGTTGGCGGCGAATAATGCGGCGGGTTACGCGACGCGCCACCACTATGCCTCCAGCGATCAAAAGATTATTTGGGCGGAGGAAGGCATCGCAAGCAGTGACTTGGCCGTATCGAATGAGAGGATGCCGTGGCAGGTACGTTGCGTCCGTAACCTCGGCGTGAATTTCAGCAATGTATTGCGGGAAGATCCGGTATTGCCCGCCTATAGGGGCGATGCGGCCAGCCGCATGGTTTATCTGGACTATTACGACGGCAAGTCGCTCAGGGCGGAGCGAACCGGTTCGATACCGGTTCACAAAGTGAACGAAGACTGGAACATGACGGCCCGGCGTTTCGAGTATGCGGGCGAAGATTGTAAAAACATTGTGGTCGGCGGCGGAAGGCTTGGCGTGGACGAAAACGGTGTCGTGGCTTATTATGGAGGTATAGAGTCGGTTCCGGTGCGGTATCGCGATGCGACCGAAAGTGATCTTGCGAAACTTTGGGAGGCCTCCGTCGCCGCCAATGAATTCTGCAAGGAATATACCCAGTGGGGATATGGCGGAACGGACAAGGGCACCTGGCGCGTGCCGAACCAGAAAGAGCTGACGATTATGCTGCGGCTCGGGATATTTGAAAGGACGGGGTGCAAATGGTTGTCGTGTTCGAAAGAGTATTACGAGAACGAAAAGGTAAATCCACGTTATTTCGGGGTGTTTGTCAACAAAGATGGTGGGGGACAGGCCACGATGGGACAAGCCGGTTCGCATAGAATCCGTTGTGTGCGCGATGTGGAATAAGCGGAAAGCCGTGGCGTTTAGAGGCGGTTTAGGCCGTCGTGCGGCGGCGTTCTGCGGCGGGTTGTTTTTAGCCGGCGGTCTGTGGGCTTGCGGCGGCCGGGCCGGTTCGGGTCAGTCTGTGGCGGGAGTGGGTTTGCCCGTCGCGGTGGCCGACGGCCCGTCCGCGCGGGTCGATACGGCGGCTTCCGTTTCCGCGTCCGTTTCCGTCCCGGTCGATTGTCTGCCCGAACTGCCGATGCCGGAGGTGCCGGCCGCTCTGCGGACGCCGGCCGAGCGCGCCGCTTTCGTGCTCGCGCATTTCTGGGACGGTCTGGACTTTACCGACACGACCCGTAGCCGGCGGCTCGATTTCATGGAACAGTATTTCGTCGATTTTCTTTCGTTGTTTCCGTATGCCGAACCGTCGGCCGCGCAGGCCGGCGTCGTTGCGCTGATGCGATGTGCGGAGCGCGATACGGACGCTTATCGGCTTTTGGCCGGATTGGCCGAAAAATATCTGTATGAGCCCAATTCGCCCATGCGGCAGGAAGACTATCTGATTTGGTTTCTGGAAGAAATCACGCGGGCGCCGGTGCTGGACGCGCTCGAAAAACGGCGTCCGGCTTGGTTGCTGTCGGCCGCACGCAAGAACCGGCCTGGGATGCCGGCGGCCGACTTCGCTTATCTGACGCGCGACGGCCGTAGGCAGACGCTTTACGGCACGCCGTCCGCGGAGCGTCTGCTGTTGGTCTTTTACGATCCGCTTTGCGAACATTGCGCCGAAATACTGGGCGAACTGCAACGGACGCCGTCGGTAACGGCGGCGATCCGCGACGGGCGGCTCACGGTTTTGGCCGTCTATGCCGACGCCGACCGCGCCGCCTGGGACAGTACCAAACATCGCCTGCCCGCCGGATGGCAAGTGGGCTTCGATGCGCCCGGCGACATTCAGCGGCACCGGCTCTACGCCTTGCCGGCCATGCCGGTTTTCTATCTGTTGGATCCCGCGAAAACCGTGTTGCTGAAAGACGCCTCGCTACCCGAAATCATCTCGCATCTGTAGTCGCCAAATCATCTTGGGGTCAGTACGAGCCAACGCCCGTTTTTTTTCGCGCCTTGACGGGCTATGAGGCCTTGTGCGCTGAGGCGTTGAAGTTGCTTTTTTATAGCCTCTAAGCCAACCCCTGTTTTTTCAGCCAGCGCTTCGCGGGTAATCGAGGGATTATCGGTCATGGCATCGATGATTTTCTGCGCCGTGGCTCCCAGTCGTTTGGCCGGAAGCTTTGGTGCGCTTGCCGGTGCAGGCTCTTCCATTTCAAGTTTCGTTCCGTACGTTACAGGGTAAGCCCCTGCATCCGTGAGGCGTCGGTCGTCCACTATTTTTTCAAAGTCTTTATCCGACAGTCCGTAATTGACATTCGGCATGATTGAATAGAACATAGACTGGCTTGAACGGAAATATGGGCGCTTGTTGTCCGTGTAGGTAATGAGTTGTGCGGTAAGCGTCATGATTCTGCCTAATCCGGAACCTCGTTTCTCCATCAGGTCGAGATGGGAAAGGGCGTCGGCCAATATAGGGTTGCGTCTAAGAGATCCAACGGCTGATATATCTAGGTTTTGAATCAACGTGCCGTCCAACATGCCCCCTGGAGATACAAACTCGATGCGGTCATCGTATATGTCAATATGAAGTTCGCCGCCCACAATGGTATATTGGCGATGTACCAGGTGATTGACAATCGCCTCGGTGATGGCCCTTTCCGAATATTCCGGGAAGTTGAGGCGATAGGTCGGCAGTTTGTACCAGCGTTTAGCCGTATTGGCTTTGATGAAATCAAGGCTGTTTTGCAGAAGTCTCAGGATGTTGCCTTGAAATTCGGCGTCATTGAGGGCGTCATCCTTTTTAAGGCCGTTCCAGCGGGTGCAAAACACTTTGGATTGATACACCGGACATTCGTCGGCATAGAGTAAACCGGCGTTGGAGAGATACCCGTTGGGGGATACTAGGCCGAACGAACTCAGGAACTTTTCTTCGAACGGTTGGCCGATGCGGTTTTGATAGGTTTCGGCAAACAGAAGAAAGGTTTTGTCTTCCCGTTTGATGTCGGACACAAGCGCGTCCCAGGAACGGCCGGTTCCCCGAAGGACCAATTCCTGAAGTTGGTGTGCGTCGGCCGGCACGCTTTCATTGCCGATTCGAAGATAGGCCATGCGGCTGCCGTCTAAAAACAGATAGTAAGGCGAAAGCGTTCCGGCTTCCACGGCCACTTCAAGAAAAGCTTTCCCGTTTTTCGATTTGTATGGCGTCATTTGGAAACGTGGCACAGGGTCGAGATGGGCCTTGATTTTTTCGCTGATGAAATCCGCATCCGATTGAATGTCGGCGAGCCCTTTTATTCTGCCGTCATTAAGGACGCCGAAATAGAGGCTTCCGCCAAAGGTG
>CAMWSI010000037.1 GCA_947176875.1 uncultured Bacteroidales bacterium | reverse complement strand
CATACGGGCGGTGTATGTGTCTATCCGTATTATGCGGGTCTGGCGGCTTCGTTGCTGAAAGGAAGCGGCATCCGGACAGCTTGCGTCGCGGGTGGTTTTCCGGCTTCCCAGATTCCATTGGAATTGAAATTGGCCGAAGCCCGTTATGTGTTGGAACAAGGGGCGGATGAATTGGACATGGTCTTGGCGCAAGGTGCTTTTTTGGAGGGCGATTATCGGCGGGCGGGCGATGAAATAAAGGCCATGAAAACCGTTTGCGGCGGAAAATGTTTGAAAGTGATTTTGGAAACGGGTGCCTTGCAGGATTTGGATTTGATAGAGGCGGCCGCCCGGTTGTCCATTGAGAACGGTGCCGATTTCATCAAGACTTCTACGGGAAAGATAGCGGTTTCGGCAACGTTGGAGGCTTATTATGTCATGTTGCGGGTCATAGAGACGTACTATGCGCAGAGTGGTCGTCGTATAGGGATAAAGCCGGCCGGCGGCATATCTACGGTAGAGGCTGTATTGCCTTATTTTCAATTGCTCTATGCCGTTTTAGGCGAAGAATGGTTGAATCCCGGTTTATTCCGTATAGGTGCGAGTCGCTTGGCCGACGGGTTGGCGGAAGCGGCGGGTCTGGCGTGACGGAAGTTTCCGATGACGGGAAAACCGGCTCGATGAAGATGGCGGGGGAACCGTTCAGCGATATGCCGTAGGTGGGAATATTTCATGTGAAGCTATAAAATCTCCTGTTCCGTATATTGGCGGCTGACAGGCAAAATAAAAAAGCGGTTGGATATTCGTCCAACCGCTTTTTCGTAGGGTCATCCCTGAGCGTTATTTCTTCTGGATGATGCAGAAGCGCGTGATGCTCCAAAATTTGGCCGGATCCTTTATTTCGATCACGACGTTTTTCGGATTCTTGTTGTTGATCGTATAACTGCCCGACGGGTGCGTGCTCATCAGCGTCACTTTCGCGGACTTCGTTTCAATCGTCTTGGTCTCGTTGAAATTGTCGATGCGGACGAAGTTCGTGATCTTGACATTCGGGTTGATGGATTTCTTATCCAAAATGTTTTTGGTCTTGATGTCTTTGGCCGTACCTACGAAGTAATAAGCCGTAGCCACCAAATTGTTGAGCGTGGCGATTTCGCTGTCCTTGGCGGCCAATTGAGTGTCTTTGCTTTCGATTTCTTTCTGGTAGCGGACGATTTCGACCTGCAGCGAATCGTTGATGGCCTGCAGGGCGGCATACGCGTCTTTCAGCAACGCCAGTTCTTCCTGGAGGCTTTCGATGCGGGCTTCGCTTTCGGTCACTTTATTCTTGAGGCCCGTAATCTGGTCTTCGAGTTGTTTGTTCAGAGCGGCCAAACGCTGGTTTTCACGTTCGTAGTAAGCCAACTTTTCGGACTGGTTGTTCGTGACGGGTGCCGGAGCCGCCGCCGGCTGCGGAGCCACGGGCATTTTGTTGCTTTCGCGAAGCTGACGGTTTTCTTCCTGCAGACGCGCCGTCTGTTTCTTGGATTCGATCAACTGTTTGCGCAGGCTTTGCATCTGGCGCAACTGTTTGCGGTTCGATTCCATGAGTTTACCGATTTCGGCGATGTCGTTCAGGATTTTCTGTTGCTGGTCGATCGGCCCCTCTTCGTTGGCCTGAACGATCATTTTCTCCCTTACCTTGATTTCATCGATATTGCGTTCGATTTCGGCATAAGCGCTCATGAAACAGTTCTGGATGGAGTCGGAGCGGAAAATGCTTTCGGTCATCAGAATATTGTCTTCAATCAACTTGTTGTAGTCGGCCGTGCGGACAATTTTACAAGAGGTGAACGTCATTAAGGCTGCGAAAGCCAGGCCGACAAGGCTCGTGTGCACGTACATTCTTTTCATGGTTTTCCGTTTTTAAGGTTGTCGCATCGCTGTTATGTTAAACAATGCAAGACGCAAAAATAATAAATTTTTCAGAGAAACTATTATTTATGGGCAATTATATGCAATATTCTTTAATTTTGCATTCGGACGGATTTTGAAAATCCGGAACCGTCCGTCGGAAAACGTCGTGGAAAGCGAGTGTCGAACCGCCGCGGAGAAAGCGAAAATGGGCACGAATTACGAAACGTTCATCGCGCAGTTGGATGCGTTCATAAACCGGTATTACGGCTATGAAATCCGGAAAGGGATTTTACGGTCGTTGGCGGTTTTGTTATTGTTGTTCCTTTTGATGGCGGCCGCCGAGTCGCTGTTTTTTTTCGGTGTTGGCGGTGGAATGGAGCCGGAGGCGGATTGGCAACCGGATACGGGTCAGACGGTGCTTTCGGGTTCTCCGTCGGGCTTGCGGACATTTTTGTTCTGGCTTTATATGTTGGCCGCCGCGGGGGTCGTAGGTTGGCAAGTGGGTTTGCCGCTTTGGAAACGTTTGGGCGGCGGGGCGTGCGGAACGCCTGGCGGTGTCGCGGCATGGCGGTGCCGTTTGAGCCGCATGGAAGCCGCGCGGCTGTTGTCCGACTGTTTTCCGGAATTGGGTGATAAGTTATACAATGTTCTGGAACTAAAAGAAATAAATGCCGATACTTCCGTTTTGGCCTTGGCGGCCATCGAACAGATTTCGGCTGATTTCCGAACTTATCGTTTCACCTCTGTTTTCCGTCCCGTGCAGTTGCGGCCGTTGTGGTATCTGCTGGGCGTGCCGTTGTCGCTGACGGTGGCGGCCGTCTTTTTGTTTCCGTCGGTATTGGTTGGCTCTTCCGAACGTCTGATCCATCCGAGACAGGTATTTGTACGTGAATTTCCATTTTCTATTAAGTTGGAAGATAGTATTTTATGTATTCCTTATGGCGAGCGTTACACATTACGGATTGCGGCGGAAGGGGATTGGACGCCTTCGGCATTGACGATATGGGTGTCGGGGGGCTCCGTTCCGGCGGTCCAGGCCGGGGACCCGCCGGACACCCGGTCGATGTTCAGGGCCGATTGCCGCACGGTATCCGCAGGGCGTTACGATTATACGTTCGAGCCGCTTTACGGCGATGTCGAGTTCCGGTTGCAGTCCGGACGTTATATGGGGCCGGTCTATCGGTTGCGTGTGGTACCGCCGGTCGTGCTCACGTCGCTGACGTTGGATTTGGTCTATCCGGCTTATACGGGGCTCGCGCCGCGCCGTGTGGATGACGCGGCGGAGCTGGCGGAAACGGGTGTGCCTTACGGTACGCGGTTGTGTTGGGGCATAGGCTTGACAGAGGTTCAAGGGTTGGCGGTATTGGTCGAGGAGGAGGAAACGGGTCTGACGGCCGTGCATACGGCGCGGCGCGAGCCGGAGGCGCGGGCAATGGTCAAGGGGCGGGAGGTTGCTTCGAACGGGGTGGAGGACGCGTTTTCGGTTACAGATTCGGTATCGGAGCGGATTTTCCGCTATGAAACACAAGCGTGGCAGTCTTCCGTTTATAAATTCGTGCCGGAGACTTCGGGCTATCATCGTGCCGACACGATAGTTTGCCGCACCGACGTATGGCTTGACCGTTATCCGCGTATTGAGGTTGCGGAAGCCGAACCGCCTGCGGAAGCGGCCGGTCTCTACGAGCGCATCCTGCAAGGCGAAATTTCGGATGACTATGGTTTTCACAGCCTTGTGTTCCGTGTCAAGGATGAAGACAATCGGTTGTTGTGGACGGACACGCTGTTCGGCGGCGATAGCGAACGGATGCCGGATCCGGCATCCGGTTCGCTGTCGGGTCAGCCGTTTGCCTGTCGGTCGGGTCGCGCCAGATTATTCTTTTCCGAGAACGGCCGTTGGACACGGTTTGTTTATGGCGTGACGCCGGAAGTTTGGAATTTGCGGGAAGGGGTCTCGGTCTTCTACGAATTGGAAGTACGCGATAATGATCCTTACGGTGGTTATAAGGCGGCTGTTTCGCGTGCGTTCTCCTATCGTGTCGCGGAAGCGGCGGAGGCTCAACGGCAATGGCGCGAGCATCGCGGCCAGGTGGCGCAAGCCTTGGATTCAGTTTCGGAGGGACAGGCGGCCTTTGCGGAACAGTACCGCGACCTGAGCCGCTCGCTCTTGGAAAATGCGGATTGGGATTGGTCCGACCGCCGCAAGGTGGAACGCATGATAGCGGAGCAGAAAGTCCAGGTGGACGCCTACCGGGAAGCTGTGCAGGCCCTGAAAGAGCAACAGCGTGCCGACAGGACCGAATACAGCGCGGCATTGCGTGAGCAGGCGCGGCAGTTGGAAGAACTCATGTCACAGTTGTGGAATGAAGAGGCTTTGCAGAAATTGGAACAGATAACGGAATGGTTGCAGGAAAACGCACCCAAGGAAAAGGTTGTGGAGGCTTTGGAACAATGGCAGGAAGAACATCGCGATCTGGTACAGAATTGGACTCGCAATCAAGAAATCTATAAACGGCTTGAATTTGCGAAAGGATTGGAAAAAATGACGGCCGATTTGCAGGAATTGGCGCAGATGCAGCAGGATTTGCAGCAGCGGACCGAACCGGTGCCGGCCGATTCTTCCGTGGCCTTGGCGGAAGCGCAACAGGCTTTGAACCGCCGTTATGACGAGATACAACGTACATTAGAGATGCTTGACCGTCAGAACGACGCGTTGCGGCGGCCGTTCTCGTTCGATTTGCCCTCCGATCTCATGGAAGAGGTGGCCGAACGGATGCGGCGGGCTGGGGAAGCCTTGGAACGCGGTGAGACCAAATCTGCGGCGGGTGACCAGCAAAAAGCTTCCGAGGGGTTGCAGGCACTGAGCCGGAATATATCCGCCCAACAGGCCGCGATGCAGATGAATCAGGATGCTGAAGATGCCGAATATTTACGGCTGTTGCTTAAGGAAATCGTGCGGTTGTCGTTCGAACAGGAAGATGTCATGGGGTCGTTGCAAAGCATGACGGTTTCGGATCCGCGTTACGCTATGGTTGTCCGGCGGCAGAACCGTTTGAACCGCGATGTGGCGCAGGTGGCTGACAGCATTCGGGCGTTGAGCGTGCGGCAACCGCAGATAGCCGTCCATACGCAGGGTGTTTTGAAGCATTTGCGTTCGGACAGCCGGCAGGTGTTGTCGGATTTGCTCATGATGAACACGACGGTTTACCGTTATTACCGTACACAGAACCGTCAGGCCATCGCTTCGCAACAGCGTACGATGAATGGTTTGAATGAACTGGCTTTGTTGCTTTCCGAGTCGTTGGACAGAATGCAGATGGGTTTGTCCATGAAAGGGAATGGCGGAGAGGGTATGCCGCAGCAAGGTTCTGGCGCGAGCGAAAGCGGGAAAGGAAGTCAGTCGGACGGTACGGAGTCGGAACAAGACGGCCGGCGGAAGGGCGATGGCCGGGACGGTCAGGATGGCGAAAAACCGGTGCCTGGGGATGGGCCTTCGTTGAGCGAAATGCAGGAAAGCCTGAACCGTGGCTTGGAGGCCTTGCAGAAAGCCATGCAAGGACAGCAGGGGCAGGTCGGCAGTGAGGCTTTTATGCGGGCGGCCGCTCAACAGGAAATGATACGACGTACCTTGCAGAAACAAGTGGAGGCCATGAAGCGGCAGGACGGCAAGGCGCAGGGGGATTTGCAACGTCTTTTGGGCGATATGGAACGGACGGAACGGGAGTTGGTTCACAAGACGATTACGCCGCAGATGCTTTTGCGGCAACAACAGATACAAACGCGCCTGTTAGAGGCCGAGAACGCTGAGATGAAGCGTGAGAAGGAGGAACAGCGCGAATCGGAAGAAGGGCGTGAATTTGAGCCGTTCCGCATTCAAGACTGGAAGTTCGAAGAAGAGGAACTGCAACGTAGCCGTGAGGGTTTACAGCAACGAATGCCGCCCCTGCATCCGTTTTTCAAGCAAAAAGTAGAACAGTATTTTTTGTCGCGTTGATGCCGCTACGCTTTTTGAAATTTTCCCGTTGAGGTTATTTTTGATGGGAGTTCCACGTGGAACATCGGTTTGATCGTCCGCTTTCGGATGACGATCCATATTATTGTAAGTCGTCTGTTGTAGAAATGTCCAATCGTTATTACTGATTTTGATTTTGCGGTTTTTGCCTTTGTATGTCATGACTTGTTGTGATCTGGATTGGGCATAATGTTGGTGATGTTCCACGTGGAACGTTTTGATTCAGCCAAACGAGCTATCAAAAACTTGTTTTCGGATGGTCGTGGCGCAAAACGTACTTTGAAAAAGAACGTTTTATTTAAGCCGAAGGCAGAGGCGATGTTTTTGCATCGGCTATGCTGGGGCGAATAAAAGGTTGGAAGAGATCCGGCGTTTCGTTAAGTCGGCCGGGCTTGCCCGGGCTATGCCTTGCGAAAATTGCGTATCGTGCATCGCGAAATCATGAATGCCGCTAATTTTAGTTAAGATGCGAATGAATGTATATAGAAGTATGGCCCTGATTAGATAGCATTGGTTTCAAATATTTTTACGGCGCTTGTTCTTTTTGTTTGGCGATTAAGTCCTATTGTGATTTTGGTTATTGCGAGATTTGGTTCTATTGGAGCCCGTAAGGCATTGTTGTTTGTTACGATTTTTTGTCAGAAGGTGTTGGGATTGATGTTCCACGTGGAACATTGGTTAAGTTTCTGCTCGTGGATTTTTTGGTTTTATGATTGCAAAGCTGAATCGGTAGGGCGATTTTTCTTGGTCATGACATAGTTTGTCAGGCGTATGCCCTTTCTTTCGACTTCTTGGCGTTTAACGCAGGTATAGCCTCGTTTTTCAAAAAAAGGTTTGGCTGTGATGGAAGCATGAACTTTGATAATATCGGCTTTTGTCTCGCTTTCAAGTCGGTCGCAAATGGCGGTGGCTATGCCTGTTCTCTGAAAATTTTTATGTACGAATATTTTGTCAAGATATCCCGTTTCATCCATATCTCCAAAGCCTATAATCATGCGATTTCGAGTCACTACATAAGTCAGGTGTTTTGAAAATGCGGCATCCCATTCATCTTTGTCTATGGTGGCCGGTGCCCAAGCGTTCAGCTGCTCGTTGGTGTATTCTTTTGCATTAACCGTGTGTACGGTTTCATGGAATAGCTGAATGATGGCTTCCAAGTCGGTTCTTGTGTATCGTCTTATTTCCATAGGGCAAAGGTAAAGATTTTTTGACGTCCGCCTCTGTATGTCGAGGCGGTCAAAGTCCTATGGCGGTATGGCTGACGCACGATTTTGTTTCAATGTTAAGTTTCGCTTGACACCACTTCGGCCCGGCATAGTCAATGCAGCATTGTCTATGCGCTCGCTTTTCGGTGATGTTCCACGTGGAACATATAGGATGAAAACGTAGTGGCGGGTGAGAAAAATAAAAAAGGGGATGTGTTAAACCTCCCCTTTTTTATGGTCGTATGTCTGCGATTAGTTCCAAAAACAATTGAAATGGCTGGTGCTGAAATGGCCATAGACCTCGGGGCAGAATCCTACATA
>CAMWSI010000036.1 GCA_947176875.1 uncultured Bacteroidales bacterium | reverse complement strand
AAAAATTGGGTGGGGCTTTTGGCAGGGCTGCTGTTGGGTTGCCCGGTTTCGAGGGCGCAGGAAGCGGCTGGGTCACAGGCGGCGGCCATATCGGCCGATACCGCCGATTATGTTGAGGAAGTTTTCGGTATGAGCATCGATATGGTGTATGTGGCGGGCGGCTCTTTCGAGATGGGCGCGACACCCGAACAGGGAACCGATGCCTACGCCGATGAAATGCCGGTACATACGGTAACGGTAGATTCTTATTACATTGGCAGATACGAGATAACGCAGGCCCAGTGGGTCGCGGTGATGGGACGCGATGTGATACAGCAGCGCGACGCGCTCGACACGTCTTTCACGTTGCACGGCGTAGGGGCGCAATATCCGGTTTATTATATCAGTTGGAACGAAGCCCAGCGGTTTTGCGTAAAACTGAGCGAGATGACCGGCAAGAAATACCGATTGCCGACGGAGGCCGAATGGGAATATGCGGCAAGGGGCGGTCAGCATAAAGACGGCACGAAGTACAGCGGTGGCGACGAGATTGCGGAAGTGGCCTGGGTGGCGCGCAACAGCGGCGGCATGACGCATCCCGTCGGGCAGAAGAAGCCGAACGGGTTGGGGCTTTACGATATGAGCGGCAACGTATGGGAATGGTGGCAGGATAAGTATTGCGCGGACTACTACAGCGAAGCGCCTTCGCAGAATCCGACGGGGCCGGAATACGGTTCTTTCCGGGTTAAGCGGGGCGGCAGTTGGCGTTATCTGGCCAATTCGGGTCGGGTTTCGCGTCGGTACAGCAATTTCCCCGATACCAAACGCGATGTGGTCGGCCTGCGGGTGGTTTGTGAAATAGAGAAATAGAAAATTTTTCTTAAAAATTTGCAGGGTTTTCAGAAAAAATGTATCTTTGCACTCCTTTTGAAAGAAAGGAATCGGCTCCGTAGCTCAACTGAATAGAGTACCTGACTACGGATCAGGCGGTTGAAGGTTTGAATCCTTCCGGAGTCACAGGTTAAAGCGGTTTACGGATAGCGTAGGCCGCTTTTTTGTTTTAAGGCATAGTCATGCGCAGTATTTGCAGTTTATTCAAAATCGGCAACGGGCCGTCGAGCAGCCACACGATGGGGCCCATGCGGGCCGCCCTTATCTTCAAGAAACGTTATCCCGAAGCCACGCGCTACGAGGTCAATCTGTACGGCAGTCTTGCCGCCACGGGGCGCGGTCACCTCACGTTGGAGACGTTGGAACGCACGTTGGCGCCGCAGGAGGTCGTCCTCCGTCCGCATCTCGGCGTCTTTTTGCCTTATCATCCCAACGGTATGCGTTTCGAGGCGTATCGCGGTGCGGAGAAACTCGGTGATTGGCAGGTGTTCAGCATAGGCGGCGGCGATATCCGCGAGGAGGGCGCTTCCGAAAATATCATCGAGGAGGGGGCCGAATACACGAACGAGAAGGTGTATGAAGACACGAACATGACGGCCGTCATGGACTGGTGCCGTCAGAACGGCCGTACGCTTTGGGAATATATCGACCTGCATGAGAAACCCGGCTATCAGGCTTATCTGAAGCGGGTGTGGGAAACGATGAAGGCGGGCGTGGAGCGTGGCATCGCGGCCGAAGGGTGTCTGCCGGGCGGGCTCAAACTGCAACGCAAGGCCGCGCAATACCATATCAAGGCCATGAACTACGACCGGCCGATGCGCAACCGGGGGCTCATGTTCGCCTATGCGCTGGCCACGGCCGAGGAAAACGCGGCCGGCGGTCTGATCGTGACCGCGCCTACCTGCGGTTCGGCGGCCGTTCTGCCGGCGGTGCTCTATCATTGCAAACAGAATTATGGCTTCGCGGAAGACCGTATCCTGCGCGGCTTGGCCATCGCCGGCCTTGTAGCCAACATCGTGCAGACGAACGCGTCTATTTCGGGTGCGGAAGTGGGGTGCCAGGGCGAGATAGGCGTGGCCTGCGCCATGTCGGCCGCCGCGGCCTGCTATATCTTCGGCGGTACGATACACCAAATCGAATACGCGGCCGAAATGGGGCTGGAGCATCACCTTGGCCTGACCTGCGACCCCATGTGCGGGCTCGTGCAGATTCCGTGCATCGAACGTTGCGCGTTCGCTTCCGAACGCGCGTTCGACTCCAATGTTTATGCCATGCTTTCCGACGGCCGCCACCGCATCAGTTTCGATCAGGTGGTGCAGGTTATGAAGCAGACCGGCCACGACTTGCCCAGTCTGTATAAGGAAACGAGTCAGGGCGGATTGGCGCTGATGCACGACAGCGACAATATATAGGAAAATAATTTGAAGATGCTGATTCTCAAACGACCTCAGACTACGCCCTATTTCAATATCGCGGCCGAAGAATTCATGCTCAAGCAGATGCAGGACGACTGCTTCTCGCTTTGGCGCAACGAGCCGGCCGTTATTGTGGGACGGCATCAGAACACGTTGGCGGAGATAGACCGCGATTATGTGGAACGCAACGGCATTCCGGTCATCCGCCGCATGACGGGCGGCGGCGCCGTGTTTCACGATTTGGGCAATATCTGCTTTACGTTTGTCCGTCGCACGCGCAACGCGCAAGGCGGACGGGAGCAGTTGCCGGATTTCAAGGCGTTCACGCAACCGATTATCGAGGTATTGCAGGATATGGGCGTGGCGGCGCGTTTCGAGGGACGCAACGACCTGACGATAGACGGCCGCAAGTTCAGCGGCAACGCCAACGGGGTATGGCAGGACCGTATCCTGCATCACGGCACGCTGTTGTTCCGCAGCAATATCGCCGATATGAGCCGTTGCCTCAAGGTCAATCCGATTAAGTTCGAAGGCAAGGCCGTGCAGTCGGTGCGCAGCCGCATCACGAATATCTGCGAGCATCTGCCTGAGCCTATATCGGTAGAGGATTTCATAGACGCGATAGAGGCGCATGTGCAGCGTCTGTTTCCGCAGGCTGTCTCGCGGCCGTTTACGGCCGAAGAGGAAGCGGCCGTGAACGAATTGGCCCAGCGGAAATACGAAACTTACGAATGGAATTACGGAGAGTCGCCGGCCTATGCCTACCGCCGCGGCCTGCATACCGACAAGGGGGGCAACATAGAAGTGCACTGTCAGGTGGAGGCCGGCTGTATCGCCGCGCTCAAAGTGTATGGCGACTATTTCTTTACGAAAGATACCGCCGCGTTCGAGGCCGTCATGGCCGGCTGTCCGTTGCAGGAGGCCGCCTTGCGGGAGCGTCTGTCGGGCATCGCGTTGCAGGACTACTTCGCCAATGTGGGCGAGGATGAATGGATCCGGTTGCTGTTGGGCTGATCCGGCTTTGGCTGATCCGGCTTTGGACAGAGATATTATGGAAGAGTTTGACTTGTTGGATGACCCGCGCGCCACGGCCTATCTGGCGGCGCATACCACACCGCCCGACCCGCTTTTGGCGCGTCTGGACAGGGATACCCATGTCCGTATGCTCGCGCCGCGCATGTTGTCGGGCGCGTATCAGGGACGTTTTTTGGAGATGGTGAGCCGCATGATACGGCCTCGGCGCGTGCTGGAAGTGGGCGCGTTCACGGGCTACGGCACGCTCTGTCTCGCGGCCGGCTTGGCGGACGGTGGCGAACTCTACACGATAGAGCACGACCCGCTGACCGAGGATCTGTTGCGGAAATATATCGCCGCGTCGCCCTATGCCGACCGCATCCGCGTGCTTTGGGGCGAGGCCGAGACGCACCTGGCGCGTCTGGCGGCGGAAACTCCGGCCGTTTTCGACCTGATTTTTCTCGATGCCGACAAGGCGCGGTACGCCGACTATTATCCGGTGTTGAAGTCGTTGCTGCGGCCGGGCGGCTGGCTGTTGGCCGACAACGTGCTGTGGAACGGCAAGGTCTGGGATGAGGCCTGTCACGATAAAGACACCTGCGCGTTGCGGCGGTTCAACGATTGGGTGCAGGCCGATGCCGATGTGGAAAATCTGCCGTTGCTGATGCGCGACGGATTGATGATTATACGAAAAAAGGAAATAACCGATGAAGACCACTAAGGAAAAAGAGGCGGCGACGCCTGTTCTCGACCCGGCCTTGCAGGCCGATATTCTTCCGTTTATCAAGGATTTGCGCGAAAATAACAACCGCGAGTGGTTTGCGGAGCACAAGCCGCGTTACGACCGCTTGCGGAAGCATCTGGAGGTCATGACGGATGCCTGTATCGCGCGTATGAGCCGTTTCGATCCCGAATTGGCGGGGCTGACGGCCAAGCGTTGCATGTACCGCATCTATCGCGATACGCGTTTCTCGCCAGACAAGACGCCCTATAAGCGCTATATCGGTATTTTTATCTGCAAGGGCGGCGCGCATGGCGAGTTTTCGGGCTATTACCTGCATCTGGAGCCGGGGCATTGTGCGGTGGGCGCGGGCGTGTATGGCCTGCAGCCCGAATCGATGAAGAAAATCCGGCAGCATATCTATTACCGCAGTGCGGATTTCAAGAAAATCGTATTGGAGCCGGCCATTGTCAAGACGTTCGGAGAATTGGATCAAGCGGCCAAAATGAAGATGCCGCCCAAGGGTTTCGACAAGAACTTTCCGGATATGGAATGGCTCAAATACCGGCACTATTTCCTGATGGCGCCGGTTTCGGACCGTGCCGTCGGGGCTTTGTCCTATATCGATAAAGTGGTGGAATATACCCGTATGTTGCAACCGTTCAACGCTTTTTTGAACGAAGCCTTAAGTTTTTAGTTTTTTTAGGAAAATCCGTTTTCGGAACGGAGGGAAAAGGGTTATCTTTGTAATCCGAATCCCCCGCGCGGAGGCTTCGGCATGATGCCGGGCCGCCTTAAAGCGAGACCGAAAACAATACATTATAATATTATGGCAAAGAAAGAAGAAAACATGGAACAGAACGAGCAGAGGTCGGAAAAACTCAAGGCCCTGCAACTGACGTTGGATAAGATAGAGAAATCTTACGGCAAGGGGGCTATCATGAAGATGAGCGACCAGCCGGTGGAGGAAGTCGAAACGATTTCGACGGGTTCGATAGGCGTGGACATGGCTTTGGGTATCGGCGGCTTGCCGAAAGGCCGTATCATCGAGATTTACGGACCGGAATCTTCGGGTAAGACGACGCTGGCCATTCATGCCATCGCCGAAGCGCAGAAAAAGGGCGGTATCGCGGCCTTTATCGACGCCGAACATGCGTTCGATCCCGTTTATGCGCAGAAATTGGGCGTCAATGTGGACGATTTGTTCATCTCCCAGCCCGACGATGGCGAGCAGGCCTTGGCCATCGCCGAGAATCTGATCCGTTCGGGGGCGGTCGATATCATGGTCATCGACTCGGTGGCCGCTTTGACGCCGCGCAGCGAGATAGAGGGCGAAATGGGCGACAGCAAGATGGGGCTGCACGCCCGCCTCATGTCGCAGGCTTTGCGTAAACTCACGTCCATCATCAGCAAGACGGGCTGCTGCTGTATTTTCATCAACCAGTTGCGCGAGAAGATCGGCGTCATGTTCGGCAATCCCGAAACGACGACGGGCGGCAATGCTTTGAAATTCTACGCTTCGGTTCGTATCGACATCCGGCGTATCTCGCAGATCAAGGAGGGCGACAATGTGATAGGGAATCGGGTTAAAGTCAAGATTGTCAAGAATAAGGTGGCGCCTCCTTTCAAGACCGTGGAATTCGACCTGATTTACGGGCAAGGTGTTTCGCGTACGGGCGAGATCATCGACATGGCCACCGACATGAATATCGTCAAGAAGAGCGGCTCATGGTTCAGTTACGGTGAAACCAAGTTGGGGCAAGGCCGGGAGGCCGTCAAGCAGTTGTTGCAGGATAATCCGGAATTGAGTGAGGAACTCGAACAGGCTATTCGCAACGCGTTGAAAGAGAAAGAGGCATGAACTGGGCGGGCTTGATTTGCGCCGCCGCGCTTCTGGGATTGGCGGTCCTGGCGTTGTCGGTGCGGATACTGTTCAAGAAAGACGGACAGTTTCTGCACCGTTGCGCGATGTCGGACATCGATTTCGGCGACGGCGAGCGGCACGACTGCGGGCATTGTTCGGTACCGCCGGGCGGCCGGCACGAAGACTGCCCGCGTTACCAGTTGCATCACGGCACGGCCATCACGCAGACGATGGAGGCCATAAACCGCATAGAGCATGAAGAAAGATAAGATATACCGATTGTTTCTGCTTAAAGGAGACCGCAAGACGGCGGATGCGGAGCAGGCTTACGTCAAGCGGACGTCGGCCGGTAAGCCGAAGGGCAGTTGGACGGATTTTCACCTGCCGGAACCGCACGCCTATCTTTGGATGCCGGAGCGCGCCAAGGATGAACCCGCGGTGGATTACCTGCTGCGCATACGGCAGTGGGGACGTCGTTGGGCCGATAAGGCGCGGGCGGTTCCGGGCAGCCGCTGGGTGCTCACGGATTTGGACTGGCACGATGCGGAGGCCGTTCGTGCGCTTGTGGAGAGTTTTCTGCTGAATCTGTATGTGTTCGATGACTACAAGGCCGAGCGGAAGGTGGCGCCTGAACTGGTGGCCGTGGAAGCCGAGGGCCTTTCGGCGGACGGTTTGGCACGGTTGCGCCAGCGGTCGGCAGAAGTCAATTGGGTGAAATCGCTCGTGGAACAGCCGGTCTCGGTCTTGAACGCGACGGCCTTCGCGCGTGAGATGGCCGCGCATGTCAAGCCGTTGGGCATTTCGGCCAAACTATGGACGCGCAAGGAAATGGAAAAGGCCGGCATGGGCGGGCTGTTGGGCGTAAACCGCGGCAGCGTGGGCGAACCTTCGTTTACCGAACTTGTCTATAAGCCGGCGGATGCGCGTAACGAAAAGCCGTTGGTGCTTGTGGGCAAAGGCGTCGTTTTCGATGCGGGCGGTATGAATGTGAAGACCGGCAACTATATGGACGATATGAAGACCGACATGGCGGGCGGCGCGATGGCGGCCGGCATCATCGCCCTGGCGGCGTTGCAGGCGTTGCCGTTATATATCGTGGCCCTGATTCCGGCAACCGACAACCGCCTCAACGGCAATGCGCTCGTGCCGGGCGATGTGATCCGCATCGGCGGCGAGACCTCGGTCGAAATCGTCAATACCGACGCCGAAGGGCGTCTGTTGCTCGCCGATGCGGTCGCGTACGCGCGGAAGCGCTACGCGCCGACCGCCATCGTTACGATGGCCACATTGACGGGCGCGGCCTCGCGGGCCATCGGCACCAAAGGCATCGTGGCCATGCAGGAGCGTTGGACGGAACCGATGCTGCAATGCCTGGCGCAGGCTTCCGCCGATGTACAGGAGCGTTATTGCCTGTTCCCGATGTGGCCGGAATACGACGGCGAACTGGATTCGGCCGTCGCCGAGTTGAAAAATTGCGGCAGCGGCGCGGCCGGTATGATTACGGCCGCCAAGTTTGTCGGCTATTTCGCGAAAAAGACGCCGTTTCTGCATCTGGACGTGGCGGGTACGGCCTATTATGCCAAGGACGAGGGGGCGTTTAAGAAAGGCGCGACGGGCATGG
>CAMWSI010000035.1 GCA_947176875.1 uncultured Bacteroidales bacterium | reverse complement strand
CAATATCGGCGAACTGCACGGTCAGCACATGCGAACCTGTTTCACCCGTTACGGCATAATCGACCGCCAGACCATAAACCGGTACATCGGTCCCGATACCGACCGCCGTCGATACGCCGTCCAGACGATTCATATAGAAATCCCAAGCCGTGAATTCGATATCGGCGTCAGCCTTACCCAAAAGGACATAACCGTAACCCGTTACCGCAAACTTACGGAAAGTCTCTCCGCCTAGCATGAAATCAAATCCCATATCGATACCGGCTATCGTCCGTTTCCCGGGATTATCGTCTTTTTCCACCGTCACTTTCGTCGTGGCGTCATAAACGAAAGCCGCCACGTCGCTGCCGTCGGACGGAATCTGCGTCAAGGCCGTACCGCCGGACAAAGCCGTATAAGTTCCCGTCGAAGAGACGAATTTATAATTGTCCACACTCTGCGCATTTGCCCATGCCAAGCCGAGAACGCTCAGCAAAAAGCCTATAAATGATTTTTTCATAATCCGTATCGTTTAGTTAATACTTTTCAACCTTATTTTTGGCGGGGACGGGAGAACGGGACGGCCCAGACCGCCACCGTTGTCCCTTTCCGTCTTTATACCTTACTGCAACAGGATTTTGGCAACTGTCATCTGGTCGCCGGCCGTCAATTGCAACAGATACATACCGGGCGTCAGCAAGGCCGGACGCCGCCACATGATCGCATTGTCTCCGGCCTGCACGCGGCCTTCATAGACATTGCATATTTTCATGCCGTTCTGAGCCAACAAATCAATACGAACGTTCTCATCCTGCAGAGCCGTATAACCGATACGGGTCTCTTCACGTACCGGATTGGGCGTGATATGCAAAGCCGCCGCGGCCGCTTTCAAATCTTCCATCGCTGTCGGCTCGGGATCGTCAATGTCCGGCTTGTCAGCTCCCATAGAGCCATCACGATACAGATTCTGACCGAACATGACGCCGTCCATACTTCCCGTACTCCGGGCATCTTCCCATACGAGAATCCATTGTTCGTTCAGATACGGCAATATCTCTAAATTGTATTTCGTACTGTTTACCGAGCAAACGGTCTTGGTTTTATCCTGCCATAAAAAATCGCCGGCCGCATTCATATAAGCCGTTTTGATATGGATAGGATCGTTGGCCGCAATGCCCTGCCCTACGTTTTCCATAAAACCGAACAATTCGTTACCGTTCGCTCCCATAGCTACGGCCCCGTAGCCCGTTGTACGTTCCTTCAACGGAATCAATTCCTTGCCCTCGTTTCCCCACAACAGCTCACCGTCTTCACTGATTTTCTGAACCACAAACCGCTGAGTGAACTGGGTTCCCGCCGCACGTTCCTGAAAAATGGCGTAAATCACGCTATTGGCTTCGTCGTAGGCCAAAGCGGGCGACATGCCCCAATTCTCGCTATAGCAAATACGCAGACCGGCGTCCGCATCCGGAAACGCATGCGTGCCGTCCGCTTTCACGTAGGAGACATAAGGATAAAATTCGTCTCCTATAAAGCCGTAATAACCGATAAGCACACCGCGTCCCTGCGGATCTTCCACCGGATAGACATATACGTAAGTCCAAGACGGAATCTGAGGATTGAGTTGGCCGCTGAACGCCTTGACATCCCAAATTGTATTACCTTCAAAATCCATACGACGTACATTCAAGCCCGAAGATTCGTAAACAAGCATGATATCGCCGTCGCCGGCATCCACAACATGCGGGTAAGTGCCGGCATCTATACGCTTGCCTTCCCCCCATTGCAATTTGCCGTCGGCGGAAATATTCTGCAACACGGTCTGGTTGCCCATCCAGACGAAAATATAATTGCCGGCTTCCATCTGCGTCACACGGATAGCGGCACAGAATTGATCGGTCGGGCATTGCCCGTCGTGCGGATCCACGCCATCTTCGCCCCAAAGTTGCTTCCCCGTTCCGTCTATTTTCCAGATCGTATAGTTCTCGCGACCGGTGGCACAGAGGCTTTGGCCGATGACAATCGCATTGTCGTCTTTATCGACATACAGATGGGTCATGACTTTCGTCCAACTCATCGTACTGTCGATTTTACATTTGATAGGACTGTCCCACAATTCGACCCCGTCTTTGCCGAAATAATGCAAGACCGGCGTAACATGGTTGATATCACCGTCGGGACTTACCGTCAGCATATAAAAATTGCCGTCGGACGTTGCCCGGGTCTCTACATTCCAATAATTCTTATCCAGCAATTGCGTGTTTTCTTTCGGGTCTGACGACCATTGGGCTTGTGCCGGCATAGCGAATGCAAGGGCTAAGGCCGCACACCAAAATTTCATGACTCTTCTCATAATTTTAGCGTTTTTAGTTATTGATTCCTTATTTATTCCCGGATTTTCAGAGTATTCCACACTTTGTCATATCTCCAAATTCCCATGACATCATTTTTTGACCAATAGTTTCACTACCTGTTGCCGACCATGTTGTTCCACCCGTACCAAATACAACCCCTGAGGATAGTTGGCTACCGACAACGGCAATGTCAGAGAGGCTTGAACCGCAGGACCCGCATTCTGCGGCACGGCTTTCAACACCTGCATCAACCGGCCTTGGAGATTATAGACGCTGATATGTACTTCTCCATAGGTTTCAAGTCCATCCACCTGCAATACGGTACGGTCTTGCGCCGGATTAGGACGCAAACCGGCGGTAAAACCGGCGGCCCGCAACGCAACTTGATTGGATGTCGTATCACCGGACATATCGGTCCGAGGCAAGGCGAACGAGACCAAATGACCGTAAACGCCTACGGTTCCCTTGTAAAAAACACTGTCGTCGGGTGTCAGACAGACGATGCCGGGAGTAGGAAACGCCTCATCGTCCGTATCGCGTGCCGGAACCTGAGAGGCACCGTCACGGAACGCATCGGTTACACGCAACGTATAAACCTCGTTTTCTTCGGCCTCGATGAGACCGGAAGAATAAGACCCTATTTTACCGTCCTCGAACGGACCTGCCCCGTAGAGTTTCCCGCCCCGCTCGTCGGTCAGACTTACCGTATTTTCGCTGCCGTATAAGTCGCTTGTAAACAATATTTTGAATGAACCGGACGGCAACGTGACCGGACGGGAGAAACTGTTTTTGACTTGATTCGCTTCCACCGGACGTCCGTTCGCCTCCGTCAGTTTAAGCGTATAGACATTGGCGTTCTGGAATCGGGAAGCATCGAAATCGGTCTCTATGTTCACCACGCTTTCCGTCTTGGGAAACAGACGCAGACCATCGAGCCGACACGTACGCGTATCGCCGTCGAGATCGAAGGTGAACGTGAGGCTGCGGAGTGTATCGTCCGATGGATTTACGACATAGACATCATATATCCGGCCGCCGTAAGTCTTTTCCAGATTGTAAAGATTGATTTGAAGATAATCGAGCGGAGCCCTGAACGGACTTTCCACTTCGGTTTCCGCACTGTTGATGACCGTGTGACCGCCGTCCGTGACGAAAACCAGACAGGACAGATTGGCCGCATTCGGCACACGGTTATTGTACCTTTCTGGAAGCCTATAGGTGTAAGTACGACGCAGATATGTGCCTTTTACCGTCTCTTCGGCTTGTAACGTATCGCCGAAAACACCCGTTACCATGTCCCGAAGGACGTGACGGTGCAGATAGGTACGGAGACTGCTGCCGGCCTGAGTGCCCGGCACGAAATTTTCGGTAAGCGCGACATTGAGGAAAAGCGGCGTATCGGCGGTCTCCGCCGAATAAGCCTCTACCAGTATATATATTATACGCTCTGACGTGTCAAGACGCGCCTCGACGTAGAGATTCATCGCCGCAGGCTCTTCCGAAGCAAGCAGCCGTTTGGCCACGGCCGCCCATTCGTTACGGTAAAGACTATAGCTTTCGCCCATACATTCGGGATAATGCGTACGGTTGATATTCCCGCTCGGCATGCCGCCGGCATCCTGCCATGCGTAAAAGATGTCGCCGCAAGACGTACGCAAATCGACCTCATCGCCGGAAGGAACGGCCAGATTCCCCGTATGAACCGCCATGACATGGACACGGTCGCCGGCCACATACGTCAGGTTGTTCGCGATGGTATGCGCCTGCGGACAATAACTGCAATGCAGACCCGTAAATTCTTCTATCAGGATATGGGCCGGAGCCGGCGTGGCGGAAACCCGGTAGTTTCCCGCGGAGGGACCGGCCTGCGCGCCTGCCCTTTGCGACAGACCGGCCATCGCCAGAAAGCCGTAACACAAAATGTGTAAAAATGTAATGACGTATTTCATTTTCCGTGACGCTTGTCAAAATCAATCATTAAAACTTTCGGTTTACAAATTTTAGCATAACATTGGAATTGACGCAATTTTTTGCTACAAAATAACTACGGCATACCCAATATTTTACTACGGCATATTTTATTAAATATATGATATACAGAATAAAAATATACGGATTGAAAATGCCGCCGTTCTTGTGTCAAATCAGAAAACATTTGGCCGAAAACATACGAAATCGCCCCTTCCGATACCTGCCGGGTATCGGAAGGGGCGAAACACACAATAAACATATTAACGGTTCAACCGTTACAGATACAATTTGAAACGGTGGAAACGACCCGCGCTTTCCACTTCCACCACCGCCACACGGTTACGTACGGCCGTGGGCAATACGACATTACCGGCGGCACGGACCGCATACGACTCCAGACAACGGCCGGACGTCGAAACGATACGGATATTGTCGATTCTGACCGCCGACGGATTCATCACATAAATCTGACCTTGAGCCGACGCCACCGACAGACCCGATTGCGCCAGATCTTCCACGGCCGTCGTATCCGCCAAGGTTCCGAAACGGCTTTCTTCCGCCCAATCGCTTGAAAGGCCGGACGTACAAACAGTCCGTACCGTCCATACGTAAGCGGTTCGTGACGTCAGGCCACCCAATGCATATTCTTGATCCCTAAGGTCTTTGACACTATCCCAATCCTGAACCGATGCCGCACGGTGACGTAAAACGTACCCCTGTATATCGCCCGATTCGGCCTCTTCCGCATCCCATTGCAAAACAGCCGATTCCGGCGTCAAATCCGTCACACGCAAATTGAACGGAGCGGGACAGGCCAACGGCAAGGCTTCGGTCTCAAATCCGCAGACCGCACTCCAGTCGCTGCTGTCGCCAACCGCACAAATGCCAAGCACCTTGAACCTATAACGCGTTTCAGGATTCAAACCGGCTATCGTATAGCAAGTGTCCGTTACCGTCTCGCCATAACGCCACACACCGGCGGTTTCTTCCGCCCAAGCCACCTGATAGGCGGCGGAAAACCCGCGCCAAGTCACATATACCTCCGTTGTTCCGCCATCGATTGCCGCAAGATCGGACGGAACGGCGCAGACCGCCGAGGTCGTGAGTTCCACAGAACGCCATTCGGCCGTATCGCTCCGGCCATTTACCGTATATATATGCGATACGGAAGCCTTGTAAGTCAGTTCAGGCATCAAGTCCGTGACAACGAATACCGTCGTATCGACCTTATCGAAACGTGGCGATGAAAGCGATGCGCCCTCTATCTTGACCAGCCATTCGGTTACGTCCTCGTCGGCTTTCCAGGTCAAAGTGGCCGTTCGGGACGTAACGGCCGATACCGCCAGGTCTTCGACTACAGGAATGACGGTCGTAAAGCCGATGTTGTCGAAATACAGCATATATTCCCTGTCGGGCGTCTCGCCTTCCGTACCCAATATGCCGAAAACCGCCGCTATGATCTGTCCCTTGTAGGCCGACAGATCGACCTCGACGGTCTTGCCCTCATATAACGCGGCCAAAGCCGTACCGTCGGCCTCCCAGACGGGTTTGGCCGTATTGACCGTCTTTCCGCTGTCGGTCGATATCCACAGCGCGACCTTGTGCCGGGCGGTCAGGGCATCGGTTTCTTCCACGGCCGTCCATACGCTATCGATAAATTTGCCGTAAGCTATGTCGAATACCAAGTTGGTCCTTTTCAGCAATTGTACCAATGGCGTGGAAAACCAATTCGGCTCACTGGCATATTCTTCCGTCTTCATTCCCAGAAAACCGGAAGTGACCTTTTTATAATGCATGTTGTAGGCCACCGAACCATCCGATTCCTTTACATAATCCTTCTGGGTTCCGGATTGCAGACCGAGATAACGGATTTTCCCGCCACGGGTGGGATCCTGCTGCGGATTCAATGTCCAATTTTCGGGAAAGGCATTCTTTCCAACTTCGAAACCCGCCTGCCACAACGTCGGCAAAATTATGTATTTTGTCCCCAGCGACGTTTTGATCTCCATATCGTCAAACCTTTCCGTAAACGGAAGCCGACGGCCACCCTGCAGATTTTGAGCTTCCACCCATTCGCTCAGATGACGGCTTCCATCCGCCTTTTGGCCGCATATCGCCTGCACACGTACATTGAAAACCTGATTATCGTCTGGGCCCGTCAAACCGTAAAAACGCTCCTCTACCTTTACCGAATCGCTCCAATCCGAAAGCGTACCGTCAATCGATTCGGTCTGCCAACTGAGGTTCCATTCGGTTTCGTTGTTCGTACCGCTACTCCATTTCACCCCTACAACGCTCCCGTCCGCATTGCCATAAACGATATCCGCCGACGGCTTGCCCGGTTTGGAACAAAAAACCATATGCTCTGCCGACAGGCTATGGAGTTTGAAATTCCACACATTGCTGTTCCAACATACGACCCGCAGACGTAACTGCGCTTTAATGCCCGGACAATCGTCTATAATGATATACTTATTATTGAACGTCATATCGGGATAATCCCTATTGACCGCAAGAATTTCAAATGTACGGCCATCGTCTTTGCTGATTTCCAAAACGATGGAGTCTCTTGAAGCCACCATATCGGGGGCGGGCCAACCGCCATACGATACATCGACCCGTACATTGGAGTCTTTGGGAAAATCCAATGCCGGAAACCATAAAACGGCCTCTTGACGGATACCGCCATTGGCCGTAAAATCCGTCGTCGCCCCGTCTGTCTCCATCTTGAAATGCACGGCCTGTTCGAAAACCCCCATGCCCTTGAACGGATTTTCCACATCCGGTGAAAAATTGTCCTTCATATTGTCTTTGAACTTGAAAGCGGCCGGGGTCAGAACCGGCGCATGCCCGGCGACCGCTGCGGAAACGCTTCCGGACGTCTTGCTGAGTGCCCCGAAATAATAAACCTTATTATTGTCCAGATTCACGGGAACCGCTATGTCGGCCGAAGCCGCGCCCGTGTATAATACGGTCGTGTTTTTGTATTTCTTGCCGACCGGATCATCGGGACCGATCGAATCGAACGCTCCTTCATAAACGGATTTACCGTCTATGGTCTTACGCGCCGTCGTCATCACGATGATGACGTCATCGCCCGCCGCATTGGGTGTAACCGAGAATTTGACTTCTTTAAGATCTACGGACGTAACCGAAATCTTTACAGGCGGTTCCGGCCATACCGGTGTTTCCGACTGCGCCATTACCATTGTCAAGCCCAACATGCTTGACAACAAGCTCATAAATGTTTTTTTCATAGTTTTGAAATATTGGTTTTTGTATTGTTTTATCTATCAAAAGTGAGAAAAATATTCGGTAAGGTCGGCAT
>CAMWSI010000034.1 GCA_947176875.1 uncultured Bacteroidales bacterium | reverse complement strand
AACGTGGTGTCACCGAATTGATTACACCAGGTGTAGCATTGAGTGACAAGATGTTGGAAGCCGGCAAAAACAATTATTTGGCCGCTGTCTATTTGCATAAACAGGCCTGTGGATTGTCGCTTTTGGATATCAGTACCGGCGAATTTTATCTGACCGAAGGCTCTTGGGAACGGATTGTAAAGCTTATCCATACGTTTTCGCCATCCGAAATTCTGGTTTCATCCCTTCAATACAAAACGTGGCTCGACAGAATGGGCAATGCGTTTTTTACGACAAAAATCGAAGATTGGGTCTTTACGAATCAGTTTGCCGAGGATATTTTGCTGAAGCATTTTAATGTGCGTTCTCTCAAAGGATTCGGTGTAGAAAAACTGCTCTTCGGACAAATTTCGGCCGGAGCCTGTCTGCATTATCTGGCTGCGACCAAGCATGAAAAATCGGCCCATGTCAGCCGTATCCGCAAGTTGTCCGATACTACGTTTTTGGCATTGGATGCTTCTACGGTCCGTAATCTCGAATTGTTGTCTCCGACCCAGTTCGGGGCGGATGAAAAGTATTCTTTATACGGGGTGTTGAATCGTAGTGTGACCCCAATGGGCGCAAGGCTTATGCGACGTTATATCAGTATGCCGCTTGTGGAAAAAACGGAGATAGAGCGGCGCTTGCGTTTTGTGGATGAATTGTTGCAAAATCCCGAGACGGCTCGGCAACTGAGAGATACTTTTTTGGGAGTCGGCGATTTGGAGCGGTTGATTTCCAAGGTGGCGGCTTTGCGGGCCAATCCGCGCGAACTGTATCAGCTTAAAACGTGTTTATATAACTTGCAAGATCTGAAAGACAGCCTTTTGGAGGATTCTGAAACGCCGCTTCCCGTTAGGGAATGGGCTGAGAAAATCGTAGTTTGCGAGGACTTGCGCGCGCATTTGGAGGCGGGCTTGTGCGCCGAACCGCCTGTTTCGGTGGCCAAGGGCATGGTCATTGCCGAGGGCTTCAACGCCGAATTGGACGAATTGCGGAAGTTGGTTTTTTCGGGAAAGGACTTTTTGGTCGAGATACAGCAAAAAGAGGCCGAACGCAGCGGGATTCCCAATCTCAAACTCGGTTTTACGTCCGTATTCGGTTATTATTTGGAAGTCAGCAAGTCATATAAAGACCGTGTGCCCGAAGACTGGGTGCGCAAACAAACGCTGACAGGCGGCGAACGCTATATTACGGCCGAACTCAAGACTTACGAGGAGCGTGTGTTACAGGCCGAAGAGCAGATAGGAAAAGTGGAGGCCGCCCTTTACGAAGAACTTTTGCTGTCGGTTCAACCCTATATCAAGGCCTTGCAGGATGACGCGCAACTTGTGGCGTTCGCTGACGTCATGTATGCGTTTGCCGACGCGGCCAAACTATACGGATATGTGCGTCCCGAAATAGCGGAAGATACGGCTTTGGATATCAAGGGGGGGCGTCATCCCGTCATTGAGCGTTTTCTACCTGTGGGCGAGGCTTATGTTCCGAACGATCTGCATTTGGATACGGAAAAGATGCAGATTATGATGATTACGGGTCCCAATATGTCGGGTAAGTCGGCGGTTTTGCGGCAGACGGCCCTGATTGTACTCATGGCGCAGATGGGGTGTTTCGTACCGGCCGAATCGGCGTGCATAGGGTTGGTGGATAAGGTGTTCACGCGTGTGGGCGCGAGCGATAACATCGCTTCGGGTGAAAGTACGTTCATGGTGGAAATGAACGAGACGGCCAATATCCTCAACAACATCACGTCGCGTTCGCTCGTTTTGCTCGACGAGATAGGGCGCGGAACCAGCACTTACGATGGCATTTCAATTGCCTGGGCCATCGCCGAATTCCTGCATCAGGACGGCCGCGCCCGTCCCAAAGTGTTGTTCGCGACCCATTATCATGAACTCAACCGCATGGCCGAACAGTTCCCGCGCATCCATAATTTCCATATCAGCATCAAGGAGGTGGGTAAGGAAATGTTGTTTTTGCGTAAACTCGTGCTGGGTGGCTCGGAGCATAGTTTCGGTATTCATGTCGCGCGTATGGCCGGTATGCCGGCCAAGGTCGTGGAACGGGCCGAAGCCCTGTTGGATATGATGGAGAAAACAACGCCACGAGAATCGATTGTAGCGTCCCATACATCGGAGCCGGCTTGTAAAAACGATTCTCCTCGGTCGAAAACAGACGTGAAAGAGGTCGGAATATCAACGGAAAACGGCCTTGCAGATACTTCCAAGGCCGTTAAATCGGGTTACCAACTGAGCTTTATCCAATTGGAGGATCCGCTTATCGAAAAAATCAAAGACGACATCTTGAACACGGATCTCAACAATTTAACGCCGATAGAGGCTCTCAATAAATTAAATGAAATCAAGCGGTTATTATCAATAGAATAAAAATATCGCAAAAAAGAAGGCTTAAATTTGGCGAAGTTAAAAAATAAGCGTAACTTTGCGGCCTCTTAACAGCGCGGAAGTAGCTCAGCTGGTAGAGCGCAACCTTGCCAAGGTTGAGGTCGCGGGTTCGAGCCCCGTTTTCCGCTCCACGAAATCCCGGTGCTCTCATCGGGATTTTTTGTAAGTACCCGCCTTGGTGGTGGAATAGGTAGACACGCCGGACTTAAAATCCTGTGGCCGAAAGGCCGTGCGGGTTCAACTCCCGCCCAAGGTACATGTTTCAAAGCGGATGCCGTCCGGTATTCTGTTTTCAAGTTTCGTCTTATGGCAAATAGAAAATCCCCCAATGTCTCGCGGCGACATCGTGCGTACGGCGGTGCTTATGGTTCCGGCACCTATGCCGCTTCAGGCGGCTCCCGTCGGTCGCGTGGCACGCGTAAAAAGCCGGTGTTGCGCCGTATATTGGAAACCGTGGCTATACTGGCCTGCGTGTTGTTTGTGGTAGGCGGCGGCATTTGGTATTATATCGCCTATGCGCCGGCCATACCGGAGGAGACGGTGCTTTATGTGCCGAGCAAGGCCTCTTACCGGCAGGTCTGCGACAGTTTGCGCAAGGCCGGTTTTGTCCATGACTATCGTTTCGATTTGGTGGCCAAAATCCGGAAATACCCGTATTATGTCAAGCCGGGTCGTTATATCCTGATTAAAGGCGCCTCTACGTCCAAAGTGGTCGATAAGTTGCGTTCAGGCGCACAGGACGAGGTGCATCTGCATTTCGGGCGGGCGCGCAGCCTGCGGGATTTGTCGGCTAAAATTGGCCGTCAGATAGAATCCGATTCCGCCGCGCTCATGGCCTTGTTCACGCAACCCGTGCGTTTGGAGGCGTTCAGTCTGTTCGGTGCGCCGCTGACGTACGAAACGGCTTTAGGTTGCTTTATGCCCAATACGTATTATATCCATTGGAACACAACGCCCGAAAAGTTCCTGAGCCGTATGATTTACGAGCAGGAGAACTTTTGGAACGACACGCGGCGCGCCCAGGCCGACGCCTTGAAATTGACGCCTATGGAAGTCATCACGTTGGCTTCGATCGTGGAATTGGAAACGAACAAAAACGACGAGAAGGCCGACATCGCTTCCGTTTATCTGAACCGTTTGCGGCGCGGCATCCCGTTACAGGCCGATCCGACCGTCAAGTTCGCCATGGGTGACCCGACTTTGCGGCGTATCCTGAAAGCGCACCTCAAGACCGATTCTCCTTACAATACCTATCTGTACCGTGGTCTGCCGCCGGGACCCATCTGCACGCCTTCGGCGGCCAGCGTCAATGCGGTTCTGGCCAATAAAAAGACATCGTATTACTATTTCTGCGCGCGGGAGGATTTTTCCGGTTATCATGCGTTTGCCGCCACGTTGAGCGAGCATAACAGCAATGCCCGACGTTACCATCGGGCATTGAACGAAAGGAAAATCCGTTAGAATATCCGTAAAACCACCGGGATTCAAGTGTTACGGTTTTGGTTTCATTCGGCGTCCCGGCGCCGACATGGCCGGCCGTTTACCGTATTTCCGCGCCGGGAACGGCCTCCGCGCCCGGTTCCACGAACAACAGGCGGCCGTCGGGGTTCTCGCTCAGCAGCAACATGCCTTGCGAGGGAATGCCTTTCAAATCCTTGGGCGCGAGGTTCACGAGCACGCAGACTTTCTTGCCCGGCAAGTCCGCCGGATCGTAGTATTCGGCTATGCCGCTCACAATCGTGCGCGTGTCTATGCCCGTATCTACGGTCAGTTTGAGCAGTTTTTTAGTCTTGGCCACTTTTTCGGCCGTCTTTATAACGCCTACACGCAGGTCCATGCGCGCGAAATCGTCGAACGAAACGAGCGGCTTGCTCTCCTTGACGGGGGCCGCGGCGGCCAGCGCCGCCTGGTTCCTGGCCTTGGCGTCGGAAAGTTTCTTCATCTGCGCCTCGATGACGCTGTCTTCGATTTTTTCGAACAGCAGTTCCACTTCGCCCAGCGTGTGGCCGGCCGGTATCAGAATCTCTTTTTCAGCTTCTTTCCAGTCTGTGGCGGGCATATTGAGCATACGGCGGAGCTTGACTGCGGTAAACGGCAGGAAAGGCTCGCAGACAATCGCTAAATGCGCCACAATCTGCAACGAGACGTGCAACACGGTCGCCACGCGCTCCGGATCGGTCTTCCAGATTTTCCAAGGCTCTGTGTCAGTCAGGTATTTGTTGCCGAGACGTGCCAGATTCATCATTTCGTTGAGTCCTTCCCGGAACCGGTAAGTCTCTATACTCGCGCCGATGCGGTTGCCGTAGCCCTGCATTTCGGCCAAAGTCGCGCGGTCGGATTCGGTCAGCGCGGCGGGTGTCGGCGTCTTGCCGTCAAAGTACTTTTGAATCAGCACGAGCGTGCGGTTGACGAGGTTGCCGAATACGGCCAGCAATTCATTGTTGTTGCGTGCCTGATAGTCTTTCCACGTAAAGTCGTTGTCTTTGGTTTCGGGCGCGTTGGCCGTCAGCACATAACGCAGCACGTCCTGTTTGCCGGGCAGTTCTTCCAGGTACTCGTGCAACCAGACCGCCCAGTTGCGCGAGGTAGAAATCTTGTCGCCCTCCAGATTCAGGAATTCGTTGGCCGGTACGTTCTGCGGTAGGATATAACTGCCTTCGGCCTTGAGCATCACGGGGAAAATGATGCAATGGAATACGATATTATCCTTTCCGATAAAATGTACGAGTTTGGTTTCCGGATCCTTCCAATACTTCTCCCACGTATCGGGCAGCAGTTCTTTCGTGGCCGAGATGTAGCCGATGGGCGCGTCGAACCAGACGTAAAGCACTTTGCCGGCCGATTCGGTTTCGGGCAAGGGCAGTTTAACGCCCCAATCGAGGTCGCGCGTCACGGCGCGGGACTGTAAGCCTTGGTCTATCCACGATTTGCACTGGCCATAGACATTCGTTTTCCAATCGTCTTTATGGTTTTCCAAAATCCATTCGCGCAGGAAAGATTCATACTGACCCAGCGGCAGATACCAGTGTTTCGTCTCTTTCTTGACGGGGCGGTTGCCGCTGATGGCCGATTTGGGCTCTATGAGTTCGTCCGGACTGAGCGTACTGCCGCATTTCTCGCATTGGTCGCCATAAGCCTTTTCGTTGCCGCAATGCGGACAGGTGCCCGTGATGTAGCGGTCGGCCAGAAACTGACGGTTCTCTTCGTCGTAGTATTGCAGGGAAGTCTTCTCTTCAAAGCAACCCTTGTCGTACAGTTTTTTGAAAAAGTCGGAGGCCGTTTTGGCGTGCAGGGGCGATGAGGTGCGCGAGTAGATGTCGAACGAAATACCCAGGTCTTCGAAACTCTTTTTGATGATACCGTGGTAGTGGTCCACCACCTGTTGGGGCGTCATGTTTTTGGCCTTGGCCTGTATCGTGATAGGCACGCCGTGCTCGTCTGAACCTCCGATAAGGATTACGTCTTTTCCGCAAAGACGCAGATAACGGGCATAAATGTCAGCCGGGATGTAAACTCCCGCCAAATGGCCGATATGAACGGGACCATTGGCGTAGGGCAAAGCTGTTGTAATCGTGTAGCGTTTTACGTTTTCATCTACGTTTTTCGAATTTCTAATCGCACCATGTCCGAAAGCGGCGGCTGAGACTTCCCCGGCCGGCGAATTATTAACGTCCTGTTGTTGAGAATTCATAAAAAACTGTGATTTTATAGTGTTTTTTTCAAATATTTTTGCAAATTGGCTACAAAGATAGTGAAAGGTGAGCGCAATGGAAAGCCAAACCAAAGGTTTGAGAATGGATTGCCAAATGTTAGTATAAGCCGAATGCAAACCAGGCCTGCTTGATTTTGCTGGGGCTATTCTAACATAGTTTGCGGTTTGGCCGCAAATTAACCGCATCCTATCTTGGTGCGAATGCACAAAAATACATAAAATTGCATTATGGAAAACGCGAAGAAAAGCGGAATGTGGGCTTCGGTCTTATTGCCGACAATTGTCGGTATCGGCTTCATGACGCCTATCCCATGGCAGGAGAATGCTATGGCCGCCCCGGAAGCGGAGACGGCGGTCACTTTGCCCGAACGTCCGGAAAGTTTTGAGCCTGTTTTGTTGTCCCGCCGGGACAGTGCGCAATATTATAAACTCGATTCGGTCCTGACGGCGGCTTTTACGCGTGGCCGGTTCAACGGCCATGTGCTTTACGCGCAGGAAGGGCATATCATTTACAACCGTTCCTTCGGATACAAGAATTTCCGTACCAAAGACAGCCTGAGCCGAGAAGACCGCTTCCAACTGGCTTCCACGTCCAAGCCGTTCGCGGCCGTGGCCGTTTTGAAGTTGAGGCAGGAGGGCAAAATCGACATCGAATTGCCGGTCAAGCATTATCTGCCTGATTTCCCGCACGACAGTGTGACGGTACGGCATCTTTTGCAGCATCGCAGCGGTCTGCCCAACTATATCTATGTGGCCGATGAACATTGGGATTTCCGCAAGCCTTTGACAAACAAAGATATCACGCCGCTTTTGAAGCGTTACCGTCCGCGGCTCGAATTCAAACCCGGTGCGCGTTTCCGTTATTGCAATACGAACTATGCTTATCTGGCTTCGATTATCGAGGCCGTGACCGATACGTCTTTCGCTTCCGTCCTCAATAGTTATATTTTTGAACCGCTGGGGATGACGCATACGTTTGTTTACGATTACAGAAACCGTCAGCAGACCAATTTGGTCAAGGGGTATTCCTATTCGCGCCGGCGGGGTTTTTACGAACGGCAGCCCGACTATCTGGACGGTGTGGTGGGAGACAAGGGGATATTTTCCACGGCCGAGGATTTGTTCCTGTTCGATCGTGCGCTGTATTGCGAGGCATTCCTGAACGGGGATAATCTGACGCTGGCCTTTACGCCGGCCCAGCCTTTTGATGAGAAACACCAACAGGACTACGGTTTGGGCTTCCGCGTCAAGCAGGAATGCAACGGCCAGCAGATTGCCTATCATCACGGTTGGTGGAAAGGCTTCCGCACTTATTTCATCCACGACTATGCCAATCAACGGACATTGATATGGTTGAATAACCGCAGCGATGTAACGATAGCGCCTTATATCGACTTTATCATGGACTTCGCCTCCATCCGTCCAGAGCAGGCCGGGCCTTCCTTCATCCAGCCGTTGCCGGCGCAACCTTTGCCGGTACAACCGTTGGCCACCGGCATCCGGCACGAAGAGACCGAAGGGGTGGTGGATATGGAGGAGCATTACGGCGCCCGTATATGACAGACAATCTGTCTCGTATCCCCATCTCCGA
>CAMWSI010000033.1 GCA_947176875.1 uncultured Bacteroidales bacterium | reverse complement strand
CATGGCCGCCGTACGGCAGGCTTGCGAGAGTTATCCGTTTATCGATGCGGACAAGATAGGCTGTATCGGCGCTTCTTACGGCGGCTTCATGACCCAGTATCTCGTAAGTCATTGCGACTTGTTCGCCGCCGCCATTTCGCATGCCGGCATCAGCTCCATTTCCAGTTATTGGGGCGAGGGCTACTGGGGCTATATCTACAACGCCATAGCGGCCGCCAACTCCTTCCCTTGGAACCGCCGGGACATCTATGTCGATCAAAGTCCGCTCTTCAGCGCCGACAAGGTACACACGCCCTTGTTGCTGTTGCACGGTACGTCCGACCACAACGTGCCCATAGGCGAGAGCTACCAGATGTACAAGGCTTTGCGTCTGCTGGGTCGTCCTGTGGCCATGGTCACGGTCGAGGGCGAGGATCACGGCATCGTCGATCTGCCCAAGCGCATCCAGTGGGAGAAGACGATTTTGGCTTGGTTCGACCGTTATCTGAAAGGCGAGCCGGCTTGGTGGAACGAACTATACGGAGAGTAAGGCGGAACGGAATCCGTTGGCATTGCGGGGACGGTTCCGTCTTAAAAACGGAATCGTCTCCTTAACCTTAACTGATTTGGAGGAAGAATTATGAAAGTATATACGAAAACGGGCGATGACGGAACCACATCCCTCATTGGCGGCCAGCGTGTCAGCAAGGCCGACGCCCAAGTGGAAGCCTACGGTCAATTGGACGAACTCAATTCGGCTATCGGTTATTTCTATTCGCTTTACGGCAATCAGGTTTTGAGTGAGGAATACCGGGCCCTGTTATTGCAGATTCAACGCGATCTGTTCAAGATCGGCAGTCTGCTTTCATTCGATTTCCGGACATCCAAACCATTTACGTATAGTTTTATAGAAGGGAAGGATATCGAAAAACTGGAGCAGGAAATCGATGCGATGCAGACGGTTTTACCGTCCTTGCGCGGGTTCATCCTGCCGGGCGGATGCGCTTCCGCGGCTTACGCGCATCAGTTGCGTTGCATCTGCCGCCGTTGCGAACGCCGGATTATGGCACTTTACGAACGTTGGGCCACCGAGGTGACGCGCGGCGTCAGTTACGCCTCTTGTTTCGTACTCGCGTTGCGTTATATCAACCGGCTTTCGGATTTCTTCTTCGTCATGGCGCGGTTCCTGAATAAGGAACAAGGCACGGAAGAGACGTTGGTATAGTGTGAAAGCGTAATCTCAGGCCTGTACCCGGCTGTATCAAAGAGGCCCGACCGTACGGTCGGGCCTCTTGCTTATCGGATACGCGTCTCTATTTCGCAGGCGGTGTTACATCGAATTCCTTGATCATGTCAAGAACGGCATCGTTGTTTCCCGACTGCAATTCACCCGAAGGCGAGAAAACCATCGTCATGCGTTCCATTTTCTTCTTTTTGCCTTTGGTTAGCGTAACGCGATAAAAAGATCCGTAGATGGATTGCATATAGACCATGTCCGCAATTTGAAAATCGGGATGCAACGAGGCTGTGACATTTTTGATTTTGCGCGGGCAATATTCAACCGGAATGACCGTCTGCAAATTGACTTGGCGGTTGTTTTTGTAGTAGATGCGTTTTTGGTCTCCGTCGCGTGTAAATGCGACAAAGTAAAATTCGTTGCCGTTTATGTCATGATAAGTGTACCATACGGGATTTTCCGCATCGCCGTAATTCTGTTCGAAATTCTGCATGACGGCTTCGGAAGGCATCGGCGTCTTTGAGACCGAAACCTCTTGGGCGTCAAGATGACTGAAACCCGCGAACAAACTTAACAGCATGCCGCAAACAATCGTTTTTTTCATAAGAAATCAAATTTTAGAACTGAAAGTGCAAATGTACGTCTTTTTATCGTATTTTTGTATGGTTCAAGTCTTATCGACGATATAAATGCAGAACATGAAATATTCCGTTATCATTCCGGTTTACAACCGGCCGGACGAAATGGCCGAGATGCTGGCGAGCCTGGCCGGGCAGACCGAGAAGAATTTTGAAGTCGTCGTGGTGGAAGACGGTTCGGACCGGCCTTGCGACCGGGAGGTGGCGCAATATGAAGGCCGTTTGGAAATACGGTATGTTACCAAGCCCAATACGGGACGCAGCGATACGCGTAATGTGGGTATGGCGCAGGCCGGGGGCGATTATTTTCTGTTTTTCGACTCGGATTGTATTTTGCCGCCCGAATATATGCAGTGCCTGAACCGTTGTCTTGAAGAACGGTATGTAGATTGTTTCGGCGGTCCGGATCGCGCTTTGCCGACGTTTACCGCCGTGCAGAAAGCCGTCAATTTTGCCATGACGTCGTTTTTGACGACAGGCGGTATTCGCGGCAGTGCCAAAGTCAGCATGGAGAAATTCAACCCGCGTTCGTTCAACATGGGATTTTCCCGTGCCGTCTATGATAAAGTGGGTGGATTCGCCGATATGTTCGGCGAAGATATCGATTTGAGCATACGTATCCGTGAAGCCGGCTTTTCCATAGCCTTGCTGCCGGAAGTTTCCGTCTATCATAAACGTCGGGTCAATCTTAAAAAATTTTTCCGTCAGGTCTATAATTTCGGTCAGGCGCGTGTTTTTTTGTTCAAGTTGCACCCGGGCTCGTTGAAAGCCGTCCACGTTTTACCGGCCCTGTTTGTGGCAGGCGAGGCCGTGTTGCTGTTGTTGGCCGTTTTTCATAGCGCATGGTGGCTGTTGTTGCCGGCAATCTATGTCGTTTTGATTTTTGTGGCCTCTCTTTTCAAGAACCGGTCGTTTGGCATCGCAGCGCTTTCTGTCGTCACATCGTTTATTCAATTGAACGGTTACGGTTGCGGTTTCATCAAGGCTTTTTTCACGAAAGTGCTTTTCGGCGGAGAATTGGAAAAAGGCGAGGAATTGCATCGCGCATATAACAAATGAGGCGGCCTTTGCATTCGCAAGACCGCCTCGCCTCATGGAACCGGTAGGCTCCGGATTTTTTCAGGATATTTTGTGGAACAGACTCGAATTGGCCTGTGCCGTCGGCATGATGACCATATCGTTGATATTGACGTGCGCCGGCAACAGCACGCAGTAAGCGATGGCATCGGCGATGTCGGCGGCCGATAGAGGCGTAAAACCCTGATAGACCTTGTCGGCGCGTTCTGCGTCGCCTTTGAAGCGTACGAGCGAGAATTCGGTTTCCACCGCGCCCGGACAGATTTGCGTCACCTTGACGCCGTAAGGCAGTAAATCCTGCCGCATCCCTTTGCTCAGTGCGTCCACGCCGTGTTTGGTGGCGCAATAGACGTTGCCGTTCAGGTAGGCTTCCTTGCCCGCGATGGAGCCGAGATTGACCACATGTCCTTTGCGGCGGGCGGTCATCCACGGCAACACGACGCGGCTCACGTACAGCAAGCCTTTGATATTCGTGTCTATCATGCGTTCCCAGTCGTCCACGACGCCTTCCTGCAACGGATTCAATCCGACGGCCAGACCGGCGTTGTTCACCAGTACGTCCAAGGCTTTCCACGCCTCAGGCAGACCGTTCAAGGCCGTTTCCACCGCCGCCTTGTCGCGCACGTCGAAGCAGAGCGGCAACACCTCCGTCTTTTCGGCCAAGACCGCCGCCACTGTCTTCAATTTTTCTTCGCGGCGTCCCGTAACGATGAGTTTGAACCCTTCGGCGGCCAAACGTTCGGCCGTCGCCTTTCCAATCCCCGACGTCACGCCGGTAATCAATGCGATTTTTTCCATATCATGCGATTTATTTAATGCTATTGGACGGCGTTATCGTCGGACATTCATGAAGCCGACTTTTAGGGAGCGAAGCGCACGTCTGAGGCGCAATGGATATCTGACGATAACAGATGTCGCCTTTACGGTTTTATACCGCCACGTCCGCCTTGATGTGCGGATGCGCCTGGTAGTTCAGGATGCGGATGTCTTCGTAAGTGAAATCGTCCAAGTTCCGCACGGCGGGGTTCAGTTCCAGCGTCGGCAGCGGATAAGGCGTGCGCGTAAGTTGGAGCCGTGCTTGTTCCAGATGGTTGGAATACAGGTGCGCGTCGCCCAAGGTATGGATAAAAGTGCCGGGCTGCAAACCGCAGACCTGGGCTATCATCGACGTCAGCAACGCGTAAGAGGCGATATTGAACGGCACGCCGAGAAACACGTCCGCGCTCCGTTGGTAGAGTTGGCACGAGAGTCTGCCGTTGGCCACGTAGAACTGGAAAAAGGCATGGCAGGGCGGCAAAGCCATGCGATCCACGTCTGCCGGATTCCAGGCCGATACCATGAGCCGGCGTGAGTCGGGGTTTTGACGGATTTGCGTCACTATGTCCGCGATCTGGTCGATGACCCGTCCGTCCGGTCCTTCCCAGCCGCGCCATTGTTTGCCATATACCGGGCCGAGATCGCCGTTTTCGTCCGCCCATTCGTCCCAAATCGAAACGCCGTGGTCGTGCAGGTATCGGATATTCGTATCGCCCTTGAGCATCCACAGCAGTTCGTAGAAGATGGAGCGCGTATGCAGTTTCTTGGTCGTCAAAAGCGGAAATCCCTCCGCGAGGTCGAACCGCATCTGATAGCCGAAATAGCTGCGCGTGCCCGTGCCCGTGCGGTCGGATTTGTCGGTGCCGTGTTCCAAAATCGTGTGGAGTAAGTCCAAATAGGCTTTCATAGGTTTTATTTTTTTTCGTGTGACCCAACCCTAAGCCGTCGGGCCGTCAAGGTGCTTTCCGGGTGACCCGACCCCGCGCGGCCTTGCGGTCTCGCGGTTCGGTGGCCGCATCGGCCCCTTAGGGGGTCGGGTCGAACGTTATCGTCAGGCCATCGTAAGCCGGCCGCACGTTTTCAGGCAGTTCGGCACACAAGGCTTCGTGTTCCAGATTATGGCTGATATGGGTCAGGTAAGCCCGTTCGGGCTGGATGTCGCGGATAAAAGCCAAAGCCTGATCCAACGTAAAGTGTGAGAGGTGCGGTTCGCGCCGCAAAGCATTGACCGCTAAGATGCGGCAGCCCCGGATCAAGTCTGCGGAATCGTCGCTTATCGCGCTCGCGTCCGTGATGTAGCAGAAATCGCCAATGCGGAAAGCCGCGATGGTCATGCGGTAGTGTTCGATGGCGATAGGCTGAACCGACAAGCCTTCCACGCGGAAAGGCGCGCCATTGGGGGTTATTTCGTTCAAGACAAACTGAGGGGCGCCGGGATAGGGATGTTCCTCGAACGCGTAGGGAAAGTTCTCGCGCACGCCTTGCAATGTCCGGGCCGTGCCGTAAAGCGGCATCGCGCGGCGGTCGAGGTAGTTGTAAGGCCGTACGTCATCCAGACCGCCGATATGGTCGCGGTGGGCATGGGTCAGCAATATGGCGTCCAAATGATCGACGCCCGCCGAGAGCATCTGCTCGCGGAAGTTGGGCCCCGCGTCTATGGCGATGGATTTGCCCCCGCTGCGGATTAATCCCGCCGTACGCAACCGCTTGTTTTTAGGGTTTTCCGATCGGCAGACCGCGCAATGGCAACCGATGATGGGCACGCCTTGTGAGGTTCCCGTTCCAAGGAAAGTGAATTCGGCCGTTTTCATGACATTACGCATTAAAACTTTTTTTCGGTGCATTCGCCTTGAAGGCGCAAATCCGTTCCATCATAGACGCCATAAGAGAAATATTGTAGCCAATCGCCCACGTTCAGATAGCGGCAGTCGGTCCGTACGGTTTCGTCCAGCGCCTGTACCGTCTGTAAAAGCGGCCAATGACGGTGGGCGAAGATGAAATAACGGATATCGGGTTCTTCGTCCAACTGCTCCCGCATGAAATAGGTCAAGTTCTCGTTCTTTTTCAGTTCGTAAGTGCGGCGGTCGGTTTTGAGTTCGTCGGCCTTGCGGCTGCGGCGCGAGAAACCGCTGGCCAGGACATAGCCTGTCCACGGATGCAGCATGGCGAAAAACGTGCGGCTCCAGCGTGCGGAGAGCAGGCGTTTGATAAATTTGTAACCTTTGTCGTCGGGACCCAAGCCGTCGCCGTGTCCGATATAAAATTTAACGCCGTTCACCCATAGCCGCGCGTTCTGTTCGCATACGCGCAGCCCCATCTCTTTTTGGAAGTAGTCACGCACCCAAGTATCGTGGTTGCCGCAGAAGAAAAAGACCGGGATGCCTTGGTCGGTCAGCCGCGCCAGCGTGCCGAACAGGCGGACGAAGCCTTTTGGTATGACGTAACGGTATTCGAACCAATAGTCGAATACGTCGCCGAGCAGGAACAGGCCGCCCATTTCGTCTTCGTGCGCCTCTATCCATGCAACGACCTTACGTTCCCGTTCGCGGCTCTTGTCGTAGGCGGGCGAGCCGAGGTGGAAATCGGAGGCGAAAAACAGTTTTTTGCCTGTTTCCAGTTTAAGGTCTATATAATCTACTTGTATCTCTTTCATGGGTCGGTAAAGCCGTTTTTACGCTTGGTCGGACGGCCGCCGCCCCGACTTACCGTCTTGTGCGCGGCGCGTTTGCTCGCGTTGCAGGGCTTGGAGCCGCTGCAACTGTTCCAACCGTTCTATGTTGTCTGAAAAACGGACCACGTGCGGATTGGCCGGCAAGGCCTGCCGCATGGCCGTCGCCCATTCGGCGAGCGTGCGGAGGTCGGCGGTGTCCCGCGGATCGAACAACGGCCGGTTGCCGAGTTGCAGTTGGGCCAGATAAACGGGTATTAACGTATGCGGGTATTGGGCCGCCAGCCGCACACTTTCGGTTTTCTGCGTGCGGTAGCAGTGGTCGAGCCGCTGTACGAGCGAGTCGTAGATATGACGGGCGTCGGCATCGTAGCGGACGCTCATCCAGTAATCGGCCGCCTCTCGGTTGAGGCGTTCGGCCGCCTGTTGCGCCTGTTGGAACGGCAGGATTTGCAGGCTGTCGGACGATTGGCCCTGTCCGTCAGTCAGATGGGCGGAGCCGGTCAGGTCGGCGTAGTCCGCGTCCAGTCGCAATGTGCCGCCTGCGGTCGGGAAAATCACCAGACGATTCTCTAAACCGTCCGCCGCATCTGCACTCGGCTTGCACGTATGTTCGCCGTCGGTCGCTTCCCTTCGGGACTGCGGCTCGTCGCCGCGGATGTCCCTGCGGGAACGCCGCCGGCTGTCCGACCCGTCCGCCGCGCGCGTGCCCGCCGTCGGTTCCGTCTGCAATACGAACAAACTCAGACTGTCGCCCGTGAAACGGAACATGCCCTCGCCGTTTTTATCCAGACGGATGGTTTCCACAACCACCGTTCCCGTGTTGGCGCGCAGTTCATAGAGCGTCAGCATACGTCCCGCCCCCTCGTTCAGGCGGACTTCAACCGTGGCCCGTTTGTCCGTGTCCGAGAGCCGGCAGGAAACGGCCGTCAGCAGGCCGAAAATCGCGGCCAATACTCCTATCGTTCGCGTCAGCCGCCTCATGCTTTCGCGCTTTCTTTGGCCCAGGTGTCTTTAAGGCCCACCGTCTTGTTGAAAATCAGGCGGCCTTCGCGCGCGGCGTCCGGATCAACGTTGAAGTACCCTAAACGTTCGAACTGGAAATGATCCAAAGGCCGGGCATCGGCCAAAAACGCTTCCGCCTTGCAGCCGCGTTTGATTTCCAACGAATGCGGATTGAGGTTGTCCAAGAACGTCTGGCCCTCTTCCACCTCGTCCGGCGTGGGCGATCCGAACAGCCGGTCGAAAACGCGTACCTCGGCGTCCAAGGCGTGTGCGGCCGAAACCCAATGCAACGTACCTTTCACCTTGCGGCCGTCGGCCGAATTGCCGCCCTTGGAGGCAGGGTCGTACGTACAG
>CAMWSI010000032.1 GCA_947176875.1 uncultured Bacteroidales bacterium | reverse complement strand
GTCCCCATTCCGAGCAGGAAAATGTATCTGGAACGAGTTCGCGATGTATTTTTATTCTGTTGCTTCACAGGACTACGTTATTCAGATGTTTTCAATCTAAAACGAACTGATATAAAATCTAATAAAATAGAAATTACCACCATAAAAACGGCCGTTAATATAACTATAGAACTGAATGATCAAAGTCGGGCAATCCTCAATAAATACAAGAAAATCGATTTCAGAGACAACAAAGCCTTGCCTGTCATCAGCAACCAACGCATGAACGTCTATCTGAAAGAACTGGGGAAACTGGCGGCCTTGAACGAGCCGGTGCGCAGGACTTATTTCAAGGGGAACCGCCGCGTTGACGAAGTGGTGCCCAAATATCAGCTGCTGGCGACACACGTAGGCCGCCGCACGTTTGTCTGCAACGCGCTGGCTTTAGGCATCCCGCCGGAAGTGGTCATGAAATGGACCGGACACAGCGATTATGCGGCCATGAAGCCTTATATCGACATCGCCGACAAGGTAAAGGCTTCGGCCATGCGCCGGTTCAACCGACTGACAACCTGCACCGAACTCAACAAAACGGAACATCAGACTAAAATTGCCCGCTCCTGACAATACTTCTCCGCTCCAACCGCTTGCCCGGACCGGTTTCATAAATGCAAAGGGCGCATGGCTCAACACCATACGCCCTCATCTTACCTGTCGCTCCGCCTGCCGGAGGCCTCCCTTTCCTTACTTCTGTACCACCACTTTGACGACATCCGTCTCCATGAAGTTGTCGCGTAAGACCTCCAAACGAAGGACATATATACCGGTCGGCAAATCGGAAACCACAATATCACGATGATTCGTACCCGACTGACGTTCAGAATTTACGACAGACCTGACTTCTTCGCCCAAAACCGTATATAGTTTAAGGTTCACGATGCCCTCGTCGTAAACTGAATATGTGATTTCGGCTCTGGCCTGCATTGGATTCGGAACTACCGATACGATTTCAGGCAAACCGGATTTACCGTCCTGTCGCTCAAAACGGATTTCTCCATCTATTGTACTTGACGCTACCTCATTGAAATCCGAACTATCACTTTCAAGATACTTTTCATCGTCATAGAACGTCACTTCCGGCAATGCGATCCGCCAACCCGGATCAATCTGCAAATCGGATAATGTCACTTCATAACCGGTCGGATTGAGACGGAAGCAGCGGTCGATACGGCTCACAGACCTATGTTGGAGATGGAGTTTGAGCATGGCCAACGTATCGCCGGTATGAACCTCCACCGGATACGGACATATCCAATTAAACAGCAACTCGTCGTTTATAAAGTTGTAAACTACATTGGCTTCAGCCACAGGCGACGAAACGCCGAGAATCTCCACTTTCGACGCATCGTATGGCATGAACAACTGAAAGGCCCGTATATCGCCTTCGCTAACGCTCAATATCGGGTAATCGATGATGCGGTCCCTGTTTTCCACCCCAATGTTGCCATAGGTATCGAAACGATGTATTTTTCCCGACTTAGTCAATTGAGAATTGAGTTCATATCCTTCATAACTGCGGTTGGCATCGCCACGCATAATGCCCCGCACATGTAAATGTGTATCGTCGGCAAGCATGAATGTATCGTTGCTATAAGCCCAATCGTCAATCGGGATGACAAGATTTTTCACGTATTGCGTCATGGCACCGATAGCCACCTGCTGCACCGCACTGGCGTCGTTGGCCGAGATACCCTTTGTAAGGATAGGCGATTCGGACAAATCGACGTTGGCCGCATACCACCACATACTCAACGGATTTGGAGGGGTAGGCATGGCACCGATGGCGTACTGCTGAATCCAAGATGCATCATGCGCCGAAATACCACTCAAACCGAGATGAACCTTTTTCTGTGGCGAATAGGCATCTACAAAGTAACGCCCCGTGGTTACCAATTGCGTGAACGTGAACAAACCGTCTTCATCGGATCTCGCGGAGTCAATCCGCTTGTTCGTGCCGTATTCATAAAGGTCGAGTCTGACATTACCAAGCGGCATGTGGGTTCCATGGCGTCCCTGGCCATAGAGGCCCGCGTCGGCGTCGGTAACCGGTTCGTCGGGCGTCGCCAACACTTCCGGTCGCGTGATGCCCTTGTCGGACGGATGCCACAAGCCGTTGTAGCTGATGTAACCGCTGATGTGGTGGCCACGGTAAATCGTGACGGCCACCGTATCCGTCACGGCGCATCCATAAGGATCGCGCGCGTCATCGTTCTTAACCGTTATCGGGAAGTAGAGCGTATCGCCGTCCAACGTGTCGGCCAGATAGTACGGGTTGTTCACATTGGCCAACGGGTGACCCGTGGTGTTGTAACGCTCGGGCGGCAAGTCGGTCGCCGGGTCGCCGTAAACGTGAGGCGTCACTCCGCCCGCATAGTCGCCGTAGAACGGGTCGAGCCAGCTGAACGCTACATGCAGAGCCGATTCGCCCCGGCTCAGGAACGGGTCGTGGGACTTGGCCGCGCTGTCGGCATCGCAATAGCCCTCTTTAGTCCACAGAATGACCTCCTTGCCGTACAATACCCCTGTGTCGCCGATATGGCAGTAAGGTATCGGCATGCGGCTCACCGTGAACGTATCGGTAATAAAATCTCCCGTATTCGTCCGACCATACAATACAAAATGTAACGTATCCAACATATGTTCCCGCAACCGGATATTTTGTCCCTTGGCTATAGCTGTCTCATACCGAACAGCTTGCTTGAGGTAGGCTTCCGCACGGGCTCGAGCCGCATAAGGATGGCTATGGGCATGATAAATCGGATTATCATCAGGCAATGGCGCATCAGCATCCAACATCGCCAATGTATCCTGTAAAACGAATACTTCTATCGATGGACGGCGTGTGCCGTTCGCCATATCGACAGCCAACTGACGGTCCAGAGAGTCAGCCACGCCGAAATAATAGGCCGCGCTGTCGCGCAGACGCACTACGTCTGACATTTTGTAAACCTCATAGGTCTGCGTCAGACGCGGACATATTTCCAGTATCGTATCCGTACCGACCAGGCCGCCGTAACGCAGGCTGTCGGATATCACAATCTCATCCGTTATATATGATACATATGCCGTCATATTCGTATCACGAGACAAAATCATGCCAGCGGTTCCGTACAATGTATCGGTGGCATAAACCGTATCGGCATAATTATATTTGATGCAACCTATTACCGTATCACGGCAAACGAAAGAAAAATCATCCGTCAAATACCATTGTATGTCCGCCAAGCGCTGACCGTCATCATAGGGTAATCCTAATGTCAAGCAGCTGAAATCGCACATGACCGTATCGCTCAACCCAAAATCAGACGGTGTCTTCGTTCCATTGATGACGACAACGGTTACCGTATCGTTGGCGTTACAACTGGACATGACGGCAGGAATATTCATGGCGATATAAGTGGTCGTGTAGGTCGGTGTTACATTGACGGATCCAACCCCTTCAGTTATTTTAAGCGGATTGCCATCGGTTTGAATCTCAAACCACTGTAACTTAGGATTTCTGGCGGGAGACGCATCACAAACTGCTTCCAACGTAATCCCATCACCAAGATTTATCGTATCGTATTCCGCATTATAAATAAACGGACGACGATAAAGCGTTATACGAACCCGCTCCACCCGCTTGCACCCATCCAACGAAATGGCCACCAACGTATCGACATAACGATAGGTCGAATCCCTTTCCAGTCCGTCCCGATGCATCCGCTCACTCCGAATCTGCTGACCATCCTGTATCCAATAGTAGTCTAACGCATTATCTCTATAAGGAGATTCAAACTCAATCGTTACGCCGTCCTCTCCGGAACAACCTGATACAGTCGACCGCAATCCCAAATCGAAAAATTCTCCCAATATTACAACCATGGAATGATTGGATTCATGACGGGTACATGCACCTTTCCCGGTTACAAACAAATCCGCCACACTATAACCCTCCATAAAATCATCATAATAAATGAACGTCGGGTTAATATCATACCTGCCTCTAATGCGCGTCGCACTATATTTATCGGTCCATTCCAATTCATCATAATAACGCACGGCTTCGTCAGCGAAATCGAACGTCACCTCATTGCCGGTACACGTCACGAGCGTATCCGGTAAAACTATTATGGGTAACGAATCAATCTCCACATGAACGGTGTCGCGGTAGATGCAACCGGTAGCCAAATCGGTAACCGTCAGATAATACGAATTGGAATAAGTATGGCGAAATTCCCCATAAACATTGGTTGGTATCAAGGGTTGATCGTTGAGACTATCATACCAGGCAACTGCATATCCTGACTGCCCTGTGTACCTGTCGCCAGCCTGAAACAAACGTACCAATTCATTCTGGCATACCAACGTATCGCGCATCGGCGGTATATCGAAAGAACAACTGTCAAGATTATTAGCGAATGTTGTGTCCTCATTCCAAGGACCTGCCGAAACAGGTTCGCTAAGAACACCGATAAAGAACACGAAATACAAAAACGATACCCCACAGATTTTCATAATCCAGTGTTTCAACATACGGCAAAAGTATTTCAATAATAAAAGGGGTACATGACCCATGTACCCCCGACAAGCATTTATGTTTCTTCCCTCACTTCTGTACCACCACTTTGACGACATCCGTCTCCATATAGTTGTCGCGGATGGTTTCGAGACGCAGGACATAGACGCCCGACGATAAGCCCGAAGACGTGATATTGCGACGGTAGAGACCGGTCTGACGCTCGGAGTTCACGATGACCATGACTTCCTCGCCCAACAAGGTATAGAGTTTCAGGCTGACAACGCAGTCGCCATATACCGAATAGGTTATATCGGCCCACGTCTTCATCGGGTTCGGGATGACGGACAGGATTTCCGACTGATCCGTCTCGCCGCCTTGCTGTTTGAGCATGACTTCCTTATCGTCGCCGGCACCCGTAGGTATATACCCTACAGAATCTATATTATAACCAAGACTGTCGCGGTCGTTCGACTCTTCGTAGTAGAAGAGCGCGATTTCCGGCAAAGCGATTTCCCAACTCGGATCAATCTTCAAATCGGATAATGTCACTTCATAACCGATCGGATTGAGACGGAAATAGCGGTCTATGCGGCTCGTAGGTTTATGCTTCAAATATATCTTGAGCATGGCCAACGTATCGCCGGCATGAACCTCTACCGCAGACGGACGAATCCAGTTGAACAGCAACTCATCGTCTATGAAGTTGTAAACGACATGGGCCTCGCTCACAGGCGACGTGATACCGAGAACCTCTACCTCTGAAGCATCATAAGGCATGAACAACTGGAAGGCCAGTATATTACCTTCGCTGACACTCAGTATCGGATAGTCAATCAAACGCATCTGATCTTCCACTTCTATACTATTATAGGTGTCAAAACGACGTAAACCACCGGCTTTCGTCAATTGCGAGTTGAGCGGATTGTCTTTGTAGTCTCGGTTAGCGTCTCCGCGCATGATACTTCTTACGTGCAGAAGCGTATCATTATCAAGCATAAACGTATCATTGCTATGCGCCCAATCCTCCAATTCATTGACCAGATTCTCTTTAAAATGAACGCTGGCACCTACGGCACGCTGCTGAATATAAGTAGCATCGTTCGACGTAATACCCAACGTGAAAGCTGGTGTAAGCGACAAGTCCACATTGGCACCATACCACCACATACTCAAAGGATTAACAGGAGCTGTCTTAGCACCCACGGCATATTGCTGTACCCACGTGGCATCATTGGCGGTAACACCATTGGCACCTACCGTAGCCGTCTTTTGCGGTGAACTACCCACTATATAGTAACGATTAGTGGGAGCCAACTGATTGAATGCAAACAGACCATCTGCATCTGAGGTTGTTGAATCAATCCACCGGTGGGTTTCATACTCGTAGAGATTCAACTTGACATTGCCTACGGCCATATGTTCTCCGTCACGGCCTACGCCACCGCCCGCATCGGCATCATAGACCGTCACATCGGGCGTCGCCAACACTTCCGGACGCGTGATGCCCTTATCGGACGGATGCCAGAAACCGTTGTAGCTGATGTAACCGCTGATATGGTGGCCGCGGTAAATCGTGACGGCCACCGTATCCGTCACGGCACATCCATAAGGATCGCGCGCGTCATCGTTCTTAACCGTTATCGGGAAGTAGAGCGTATCGCCGTCCAACGTGTCGGCCAGATAGTACGGGTTGTTCACATTGGCCAACGGGTGACCCGTGGTGTTGTAACGCTCGGGCGGCAAGTCGGTCGCCGGGTCGCCGTAAACGTGAGGCGTCACTCCGCCCGCATAGTCGCCGTAGAACGGGTCGAGCCAGCTGAACGCTACATGCAGAGCCGATTCGCCCCGGCTCAGGAACGGGTCGTGGGACTTGGCCGCGCTGTCGGCATCGCAATAGCCCTCTTTCGTCCACAGAATGACCTCCTTGCCGTACAATACCCCTGTGTCACCGATATGGCAGTAAGGTATCGGCATGCGGCTTACCGTGAACGTATCCACGATGGTACAGCCGAACGAGGTCTGACCGTCGAGCACAAAGTGCAACGTATCCAAGATGTGTTCCTGCGTACGGACGTTCTGACCCTTGAGAATGGCATTCTCGTACCTGTCGGCCTGCTTGAGGTAGGCCTCCGCGCGGGCAAGCGCCGCATACCGGTTGCTCATGGCATGGAACAACGGCTTGTCGTCCGGCAACGGCGCCGTCGGATCAAGGTCGTTCAACGAATCCTGCGGAACGAACACACTGATCGGCGCACGCGGAACACCGTTGGCGATATCGCGCGCCAACGAGTCGGCCACGGCGAAGTAATAGGCCGCGCTGTCAAGCAGACGATTCACATCCGACATATTGTAAACCTCGTAGGTCTGCGTCAAGCGCGGACATACTTCCAGTATCGTATCCGTACCGACCAGACCGCCGTAACGCAGGCTGTCGGACTTCGTAATCGTGTCGCTCATCTGAGCACGGAACGAGGTATAGGACGTATCGTACGTATAAACCGTATCCACCGCATGACAACGGATGTCGTAAGTCTTAATCAAAAGCGTATCCGTCAATTTCGTTGGCGTCGGTATATAGATATCATCCATCTCGTCATATACATTAATCAATGTATCCCGCTGACGATATTCCGTAAGCATAATCTCTGTCGTATCACAACGACTGATATGATACGACTGACCCAACTGGGCAATCTTGCAAATAGAAATCACAGAATCATAAACGACTTCCGTCTTTTCATCTGTCATCTCATCTACCAAAACTTTTACCAGTTTCACTATCGAATCCTTGCAATCCACCGTATAGAGTGTTTCGCTCCAATCGGTTTGAGATGTAGCCACTGTGGATTCCGACGCGGCAGGCGTTTCCGCCGTAGGCTGAGGTTGCGCTGACTGAATCGACATCAGGGAAGCTGCGGACGTCATATCATCATCCATACTTGCCATCATTGATACGCCGGCAACAGCACGGGAGGCCATACGGGACTGAGAGCCGACGGACATCGTACTCGCCGCCCCACCAGTTGAAGCCGCCATACGGGACTGAGACCGAAGCGACATCGTTTGAGCAATATTGCAATTCGTCGAAGCCACCATCTTGTAACCCGTCGAGGTCGTCTCCTTCGCATACGTCACCGTACAGCTCGCCTCCACCTCGCGGCAATTCTCCGTGCCCGTGAACGACGTCACTTTCGGATCCCAAGGCAACGCGCCGGCCGTCTCCGTATAGACGCTGTCA
>CAMWSI010000031.1 GCA_947176875.1 uncultured Bacteroidales bacterium | reverse complement strand
TTAATGTTCGTGGCGTCCCGGGCGCCCGCGGTTTCGCCAGCCCCCACGAGCGTATGGATTTCGTCTATGAATACGATGATTTCGGGATGTCTTTCCAATTCGGCCAAAATGGCCTTCATGCGTTCTTCGAATTGGCCGCGGTATTTAGTGCCGGCCACAATCGACGCGATGTCGAGCGTAAAGATGCGTTTATCCAACAATACGCCCGGCACCTGCCGCGCCACGATTTTGAGCGCGAGGCCTTCGGCTATGGCCGATTTGCCCACGCCGGGCTCGCCTATCAGAATCGGGTTGTTCTTTTTGCGGCGGCTCAGAATCTGGGCGCTGCGGTCCGTCTCCTTCTCGCGCCCGACGATGGGATCCAATTTCTGTTCTTCGGCGGCGGCCGTCAGATCCTTGCCGAAATTCGACAGGATGGATTTGCGTTTGGCGGGAGGATTGCCGGAACCGTCCGTGGAACCGGAAGATTTGAAGTGATCGGCGCCCGGTCGGGCATCGGTGTCGAATTCGTCCATGCCGAGGCCGCCCACTGCGTCGGTAACCGGCCGCGTCTTTGTACGGTCGGACGGTTCGTCAGTCCGGTCGGCTTCGGTTGCCGCCCCCGATGGATCCAGGGTATCCGCAAGCGATGGGGCGTCCGGGGAGGCGTCGTGCGGTCCGGTGCCCTGATAATTGTCCGTATCCAGTCCTCTGGCTTTGAGGCCGGCTTTCAGGCCTTGCAGGAATACGTCGTAGGTTAGGCCGAATCGGTGCAGGATGGCGGCCGCTCCGGAAGAGTCTTCCTTGAGGATGGCCAATACCATGTGTTCGGGTTCGGCCAATTCCTTTTTGTATTGCAGGCATTCCAAGTACATGAGCCGCAGGATGCGGTCGGTCTTTTGGGAGATGAGTTGGGGCGAACCGGCCGGTGCCGAAGCCGCGTTTTTAGGCTCGTGTTCGTCGATCCAGGCTTCCAATTGCTTGCGGATATCGTAAGGGTTGATTTCGAAATGCGACGAAAGGAGGTCGGTCACGACGTTGTCGCCTTGCCGAAGAATGCCCAAAAGAATATGCTCCACACCGAGCTGTTTGCTTCTCAACCGGGAGGCTTCCTCGTTGCTGTAAGTGAGAATTGTTTTTAACTTTTCTGAAATTTGAGGCTTCAAATTGCTCATAAGCGTGATCCGTTCCGACGGATGGGAAAATAGGGTTCAATAATCAATAAAACGGACAAAGATAGGGGTAAAAAAGTTAAATTAAAAGCCGGATTCCTTAATAAAACCGACGCTTGTTTTTTTCTCTTTTTTTTACTAATTTCGTATGTTTTATGCAGGGATAATAAGTTTCTGTGAAATAAAGAGTTATATTTTACATGGAAGGAATGAAAGAAACAGGACGCATCGTGCAGGTCAATATCGAGCAACAGATGCAATCGGCCTATATAGATTATTCTATGTCGGTTATCGTTGCGCGGGCCTTGCCGGATGTCCGGGACGGGATGAAGCCGGTCCACCGGCGTATTCTCTTCTCGATGAACGAAAATGGTATCACCTCCCGCAATCCGTATAAGAAATCGGCGAGAATCGTGGGGGACGTGTTGGGTAAGTATCACCCGCACGGCGATGGTTCCGTTTACGGCGCACTCGTGCGTATGGCCCAGGACTGGTCGATGCGCTATCCGCTGGTGGACGGGCAGGGTAACTTCGGCTCCATCGACCAGGATCCGCCCGCGGCCATGCGTTATACGGAGGCCCGGATGTGCAAGCTGGCCGAGGAACTCATGGCCGATATCGAAAAGGAAACCGTCGATATGCAGAACAACTTCGACGATTCGTTGAAGGAACCGACGGTATTGCCTTGTAAAATCCCTAACCTGTTGGTGAACGGCGCGGCCGGTATCGCGGTGGGTATGGCCACGAATATGGCGCCCCACAATCTTTCGGAAGTCTGCGACGGCATCGTGGCTTATATCGACAACCATGATATTACGGCCGAAGAACTCATGCAGTATGTCAAGGCGCCCGACTTCCCGACGGGTGGCGTCATTTACGGTTACGACGGCGTGCGGGACGCGTTCCTGACCGGCATGGGGCGGATCGTGATGCGGGGCGAAGCCGCGATAGAAACCGACGACAACGGCCGCAGCCATATCATCGTCAGTTCGATTCCATACCAGATCAACAAGTCGGAGATGATCAAGAAAATCGCCGATTTGGTGAATGAAAAGAAAATAGAGGGTATCAGCGATATACGGGATGAGTCCGACCGCAACGGCTTGCGCATTGTGTTTGAACTCAAACGCGAGGCGGTACCCAATGTCGTGCTCAACAAACTGTACCAGCTGACTTCCCTCCAGTCTTCTTTCAGCGTCAATAACATCGCGCTCGTACACGGACGTCCGCGCCTTTTGAACCTGCGGGATTTGATCCGCTATTATGTGGAACACCGCCACGACGTCGTGGTGCGCCGTACGCGCTACGAATTGGCGGCGGCCGAGAAACGCGCCCACATCCTTGAAGGCTTGCTGGTGGCGTTGGATCACATGGACGAGGTGATCCGCCTTATCCGCAACTCCAAGACCGTGGATATCGCCAAGACGGCCTTGATGGAAAACTTCCAACTCAGCGAGCCGCAGGCCAAGGCGATCGTCGAAATGCGTCTGGGGCAGCTGACGGGCTTGGAACGCGAGAAAATCCAGCAGGAGTATGCGGAGTTGGAAGCGTTTATCGCGCATTGCAGGGCGTTGCTTTCGGACGAAAAGATGCGTATGGACGTCATCAAGGCCGAGACGTTGGAGATGAAGGAGAAGTATGGCGACGAACGGCGTTCGCGTATCGTCTATGCTTCGGCGGACTTCCGTATCGAAGACACGATCCCCGACGACGACATGGTCATCACGATTTCGCGTCTGGGGTATATCAAACGTACGCCATTGAGCGAATACCGCTGTCAGACCAGAGGCGGAAAGGGCATGAAAGGCTCCGATGTCCGCAGCGAGGATTTCCTCGAACACGTATTCGTGGCTTCGATGCACAATTATATGCTGTTCTTTACGGAGAAGGGACGCTGTTATTGGATGCGGGTGTTCGACATTCCCGAAGGGACGCGTCAGTCCAAGGGACGCGCGATCCAAAACGTCATCAATATCGCTTCCGACGACAAGGTCATGGCGTACATCAACGTCAAGGACCTCAAGAATGAGGAATACATCAACAATAACTATATCGTCCTGTGTACGAAGCGGGGCGTTATAAAGAAGACGTCGTTGGAGGCTTACTCGCGTCCGCGTCAGAACGGTATCAACGCCGTGACGATACGCGAGGGAGACCAGTTGCTGGAAGCCAGACTGACGTCGGGTTCGGCCGTCATCATGATGGCCACGCGCGAGGGCAAGGCCATCCGTTTCCCCGAAGACAAGGTGCGGGCGATGGGCCGTGTCTCTTCCGGCGTGCGCGGCGTCTCGTTGGGCGGCGAAACCGACGAGGTGGTCGGCATGATTTGCATTGAGGATCCGGAGACCGACATTCTGGTCGTTTCCGAAAAAGGCTTCGGCAAGCGTTCCAAATTTGAGGATTACCGCGAGACGAACCGCGGCGGAAAGGGCGTCAAGACGTTGCAGATTACCGACAAAACGGGGCCGCTCATCGCCATCAAGGATGTGACCGATGCCAACGACTTGATGATTATCAACAAGTCGGGCATTATCCTGCGGACGGCCGTCAAAGACCTGCGGGTTGTGGGCCGCGCCACGCAGGGCGTCAAGCTCATCGACTTGCGCGGCAAGGATGCGATAGCCTCCGTGACGCGCGTGGAAATGGAGCCGGAGGAAGAAGAACCGATGGACGGTACGGACATGGCACCCGATGCGGAACCGACGGTTGGAACGGATATGACGGCCGATACGGATCGGACGGAAGAGGCTTCTTCCGCTCCGCAAGAAGAAAACCAGACAGTTTAACGAATAAAACCCATAATTAAATATGAAAAAAATAGTAGCGGCCGTAGCGGTGTTGGCACTGTCTCTCGGCATGGCGGGCAATGTTTTTGCCCAGAAGAAAGCGGTGAACGCCGCGTTGAAAAGCATTAATTCCGGCAAATTGGACATGGGCGTCGAAAACATAGAGGCCGCCATCCAGAATCCGGAAACGATGTCGTTGAGCAATACGTGGATGGTGCGCGGCGATGTCTATACGGCTGTGGCTTTGAATCCGTTCTTTGCGAGAAAATACGAGAATCCGGCCGACAAGGCTTTGGAGTCGTATAAGAAAGCCATGGAGTTGGATCCTTCGGAAAAGACGCATACGATTTTGGCGCTTAAATTGCCGAATCTGGCCGCCGCGTTCTACGATATGGGTACCGAAGCGTTTTCGGCCGGCGAGTTCGGCGCGGCGACGCTCGATTTCGAGAAATCGTTGGCTGTGACGCAGATGATGGGCGAGGCCGACTCGGCTTCCATGTTCAATATCGCGCTTTGCGCCGCCAATGACAATCAGCTCGAAAAGGCGGCTGAATATTACGGTTCGCTCGTGGCCGGCGCCTATCCGATGATGGGGATTTACAACGGTCTGGCCGATGTCTATGTCCGCATGGATCGCAAAGCCGAAGTGGCACCGCTTATGGATTTGCTGGTGGAACGTTTCTCGACCGATTCGACGGCTTATGTCACGGCGGTCGGCATCATGCTGAACCTCGGTGACAACGAACACGCCGAAACGATCTTGAACAAGGCTTTGGAAAAATGGCCGACGGATCCGTTCCTCTATCTGGCCATGGGCGTGGCTTACGAAAACAGTAAGCAGAGCGAGAAAGCCGAAGAGGCTTATAAAAAAGCGTTGGAATTGAATCCCGACTATGCCGAGGCCATTTATAACCTCGGTGCGTTCTATGTAAATCAGGGCATTGATATCCAGAATCAGGCGCGTAATTTGCCGTTGGACGCCACAGCCGAATACGACGCGTTGTCGGCTCAGGCCAACACGCTGTTCGAGCAGTCGATTCCGTATTTGGAGAAAATCGTGACGGCTCAGCCGAACAATGTGGATGCGTTGAATACGTTGAGAGGGATTTACATTCAATTGAACCAAATGGATAAGGCCAACGAAATCAAGGCGCGTGTGGATGCCTTGACGGGTGTGGCCGAATAATAAGGAAATAGAAAGAACCGAAGGCCTCGGGGTCCGTCTATGGCGCCGGGGTCTTTTTTTAATGGCTATGGCTGAAAAACAATCTTCAAGAACTTCTTGGGTCATGCTGGCCCTTTTCCTTATGATAGGCATACTCATAGGGATACGTTTGAATATGTATGTGGCGCGTAAGGCGGGACGCCTGCCGATGGGCACCGGAAAAGGCAAGGTGGAGACGGTGCTCCATGCCATCAAGGACAATTATGTGGATACGGTCGATGTCGTCCGGCTGACGGATGTCTCGTTGCAGGCGATGGTGGCGCAGCTGGACCCGCATTCGGTCTATATTCCCGCTTCCGATTTTTCAAAAGCGGAAGAGGAAATAGAAGGGAATTTCGAGGGGATAGGCGTACAGTTCCGTATGATAGAAGATACGGTGGTGGTCATCATGCCGGTTTCGGGAGGTCCGAGCGAACGGGCGGGCGTATTGCCGGGCGACCGCATCATGGAAGTGGATACGGCCAATATAGCCGGCAAAGGTTTGGGTACGGATGCCGTTATGAAACAGCTTAAAGGACCGCGTGGCAGCAAAGTCCGTTTGGGATTGTTGCGGCGGCCGTCCGCCGAACTTGTCTATGTGACGGTGGAGCGCGACGTGATTCCGTCTTACAGTGTGGACGTGCATTTCATGGCCGATCCGGCCGTGGGCTATGTCAAGGTAAGCAAGTTTACGCGTACGACGGCCGAGGAATTCGGGGCGGCTTTGGCCGATTTGCAGCGGCAAGGCATGAAAGGTTTGATAGTGGATCTAAGGGCCAACGGCGGCGGATTGTTGGGCAGTTGTATAGAAATGGCCGATATGTTTTTGGAGAAAGGCGATTTGATTGTCTATACGGAAGGGGAGCATCGGTCGAGAACCCGTATCAAGGCGACGGGGCGCGGTAAGTATCGCGACCTGCCGCTCGTCGTGCTTGTGGACGAATGGTCCGCCTCCGCTTCGGAGATATTCGCCGGAGCGATGCAGGACAACGACCGGGCCCGTATCGTCGGCCGCCGGACGTTCGGCAAGGGGTTGGTGCAGGAACAGATGGCGCTTGTAGATGGCAGCGCCGTGCGTTTGACGGTGGCGCGTTATCATACGCCTTCGGGGCGCAGCATACAGAAGCCTTACACTTCCGGCGATAACGAGGATTACGAAGCCGATTTGCTGCGCCGCTACGCGAGCGGCGAGATGACGGGCGGCGATTCGACGCGGCACGGCGATACGGTGCGGTATTATACGTTGAAGGAACACCGTGTCGTATATGGCGGAGGCGGTATCATGCCGGATGTGAACGTGCCTTATAAGACAAGCGACACCTATGTCTATTGGAATGAATTGAGCCGAAAGGGATTGTTTTTCCAGTTTTCGTTCGACTATGCCGACAAGCATCGCGAAGCCTTGCAGAGCCGTTATCCGACGGCGGCCGATTTTGTGGCCGGATTCAAGGTGGATGCCGGTCTGTTTGAGGATTTTCTGCGCTATGCCGAACGGCGGGGCGTGAAACGCGATACACGCAGTATTGCCGCCAATCGGGATAAGATGCAACAGACGTTGAAAGCCTATATCGGCCGCGATGTGTATGACGACCTCGGGTTCTATCCCGTCTATCTGCCGACCGATGACGATTACCGTGCGGCGATGCGGGAACTGCATACGATGTAAGTTCGTATCGTGTCATAAAAAAAGCGGCCGCATGTGGCCGCTTTTTTTATGTCTGCCGGTTCCGAACCGCTTTATTTCGACAGCATGATGTTCAGAATCACGCGGTCGGCTTCGTTCATCGCTTCGTTTGCGATGGTGCCGATGTTGCGGATCGTGTTTTCCACATCGTCTTCGATGATGCCGTTGCTGCCCGGAACGCCCACGCCTTCCAGCGCGAGGATGGCCGCCTGTAGCGCGGCGCTCGTACCGGAGGCCACTTTGAGTGCGCAGCCTAATTTGGCTCCGTCGCAGACCATGCCGGTCAGGTTGCCGATCATGTTCTTGATGGCGTTCTTGATTTGCGCGAGGTTGCCGCCCAGCAGGTAACACACGCCGCACGCCGCGCCCGTGGAGGCCACGACGCAGCCGCAGGCTGCGGACAAGCGGCCGAAACCGTGTTTGATATGGATGGCCGTCAGGTTGCTGAGAATCAACGCCCGGATAATATCTTCCTCGTTGGATCCCACTTTTTCGGCTACGGCTAAAACCGGCATCATGGCCGTGATGCCCTGGTTGCCGCTGCCGGAGTTGCTCATGGCCGGTAGCAATGCGCCCGACATGCGGGCGTCCGAGGCCGCCGCGGTCAGCGCCATGGCATAGTTGCTGAAATCGTCGGTCAGTTTGCGGCGGTTGATCCAAGAGAGCAATGTGGCGCCTATGCCCATGCCGCTGCGGTGTACCAGACCGTAGTCGGAGAGTTCCTTATTGACCATGGCCGCATCTAAGATATAGCGGATGTCTTCGAGCGGTTGCGTCTTGGCGAACTCAAAAATTTCATCTATGGTCGTATTGTAGTCTTCATCGCCCTGCGTCTGTTCGGCTACGTGTTCCTTGCGGAAAACATCGTGGCCGTTGAGTGTCACGGCCACGATGTTCGTGTGCGCGCCCACGATTTCCACCGTGCAACAATCCTGCCCCGCAAAGGCGGAAGCCTTTACGTACAGTTTGTCGCAGTTTTCGGCGATTTTGATATTGACGCGGCCTTCGTCCATATATTTCTGCGCCGCTTCCACATGCTGCGGCTGTACGTCGGCCAACACTTCCAGTTCTTTTTCGGAACGGCCGGCAATGGCGCCCAGGGCCGAAGCAATCGGCAACCCCACCTTGTCGGTGCCGGGAATGCCGACGCCCATGCCGTTCTTATAG
>CAMWSI010000030.1 GCA_947176875.1 uncultured Bacteroidales bacterium | reverse complement strand
CGCCTATACTTTGGCACTCCATCCGAATCCGGTTTCCGGCGATGATGCGGTTCTTGCTTTCACGACGGCCAAAGCGGAAGAACTGACAGTGACCATTTACAGTCTGAGCGGTATCCGGATGGGCGAAACCCTGCGCCTTCAGGCACAAGCCGGACAACAACGCATTTTGTTGCCGACGGCGTCTTTGCGGGCTGGCTTCTATATGGTGGTCGTAAACGGGGAAGACGGTCGCCGGGCGGCTTGCAAACTCTTGGTCCGTTAAAGACGGAGAATCAAATGAAAAAGAAAAAGGCTTGATTTTCATCAAGCCTTTTTCTTTTTACTGTAGCGGGAACGAGAGTTGAACTCGTGACCTCCGGGTTATGAATCCGACGCTCTAACCAACTGAGCTATCCCGCCGAAATGAGGGAAGGGCAAACGCAGACATCAAACTTGTTCGAGCGTATGCTGCACAGCACCCTACCTCCAAATGGAGTGCAAAAGTAGTGTTAAATTTTCAAAAAAACAAATCGCCGGCCAGCACCATCTGTATGAACGCGACATTGCCGTTGAAATCGGCGGCCGTCACGACCAAGCGGTAACATCGGTGCGGTTCGACCACCAGACATCCGCCATCCTTATATTGTCTGTAAGGCGTATAGGGAGTCCGCCCGTCCACACGGCTCAATTCCACACGACCGCCGCCCCGTCGATAATAGGCGGTGTCGATATGCGTATGAACGGTGCCGTTGTAGCGTAACGGCAGGCTGTCCCAACGGTAATGGGCCAGCGTGTCACCGTCTATGCTGAACGTCAGCGCATAGAGACCGTAGTGGAATTTCAGTTTCTCTATGCTGTCCAAAGCCTCCAGTCCGAATCCGATCCGGCCGCCCACGCGGCAGGTGTCCGGTAAATCCGATACCGGCCAATAGAGTGGGGCACGCCTGCCGGCCACATGACTTTCCGTATCCATCGGATAAACGGCCAACGTTTTAAGCAGGGGAGCGGTATGGTCGGTTACCGTCCAGCCTTTAAGGCAGGGATTGACCAAAACGGCCGTATCCTCGCCTTCACCCGAACGCCATTCGAAATGCAGATGCGGCCCGCCCGAAGCACCGGTATTGCCGGAACGCGCGATGACCTGTCCGCTTTGCACCGGCATGACCCAATCTTCCAGAATCACATCGGGCATGTTCCGTTTTTTCGGCATTTTCAACGCCCGGACACGCAACATCCGCTCTATGGCCGGATGAAAACGCGAGAGATGGGCATAGACGCTGACTTCTCCGCCATTGTGACGAACGTACAGCACCTTGCCGTAACCTTTGGCAGAAAGTCCTATCTTGTAAATCTCGCCGTCCGCCACACTGCGCACCCGCAGGCCGCAACGCTGATGCGTCCTGAAATCCAGGCCGCCGTGATAATGCGTACGGCGCAATTCGGCAAAGTTGCCGGCAATCTGCGGCCGGATAAACAGCGGATAGAGCAGGGTGTCGGCCGTAGCCGACGGTTTTCCATAGGCGTACCATACCCCGCCCGACAGTAGCAACAACAGAGATACCGCCATCCGACGGCTATGCAAATCTATACTCAACATAAGTTGTCCGACGGCATCACTGACCGCCGCGGTTTTTCTTGGACTTTTTCCGAATCTGATCCAAGAGGGGTGAATTGTAATTGAAAGTTTTAAGATAACCGGAAATAAAATCCGCATCCGACTCGCGGCCGTCCTCCAGACAGACCGTAAGGTAACAGACCAAAAGCGGAAAATCCTGCCCGAACGCCAGACGGGAAAACAAGGTCGTGGCATCGGCCATGAATCCGGCCAGGCCTTGCCGTTCGAAATAATCGTCGGCGGCCAACTCATAACGGATAAAGGAAAGACTGTCCCGCGTATCCAGAAACATCCGGGCCGAATCCAACAGACCGCGATAGACCTGCAGGCGGCTCCATTGAGAACGCAATACATCCAATCCGGCCGTATCCGAAAGACAGGGGCTTACGGCAACCCTGTCGGCCCGGCAAAACTCCTCGGCTTCCGCAATCAAACGGCCGGCCGCCGTTTCGTCACCGAAACCCAATTGCCGACGTATCTCCTTGATTTTTTCATCCCAAACACGTTGCTGTTGCTGACACAACAACCGCTTCCGCTGCTCCTCGAAAACGTCGAGCAGACTGTAAAACGACATCCGGCGGTCCGGTTCCATTTTTTCCGTGATGGCCAAGGCAAGACGATGCAGACTGTCGCTTTGCGCCAGATCGTTTTGCCAAAGCCGGTATTGGGCTTTGTTCAACAACTGCTCGACACACAGCAAATCGTTGGCTTCCATCTCCGCCTTAAAATCGGCCGGCGTCCTGACCGGGTAGAAGCGGCGGATGGAATCACCCGTCGCATAGGCTTCCTGCGCCTGGATGAACTGCCGTCTGGCCCGGTAGAGCCGTGCTTGTTCTATATAATAATCCCATTGTTTCTGGGCATAAGCCAATGTCCACCGCTGTTGTCTGACCGGCAGTGCGTCGGCTTCGACCGTCGCCGGAGAAACGGCTTCCTGACGACTGGCCAAGACGGGTTGTCCGGACGGCCGCTCCAATGTGTCCGCCGGCAGGGTCGCGTCCGCTTCCGTCTTAGCCGAAGCCGCCTCCGCCAGACGCAGTTCGGACGCCATATCGTAAATCACATCCAACGCCAGCGGAGGCACCGACAATCCGGTACGTGCCGTAATCGTATCGACCATTGCGGCGTAATAAGCCTTCTCGTCATCGTCGGCGTAACGCATGAACTGACTGTAATCGGCCAATATTTTTTCCAGCAACAGGATACTGCGGTCCACACCGCTCATATAGGTCTCATAGCGGAGATAATAATCGTGCGCCGACAAAGCCTGCCGTTGCGCCTGCCTGTAAAGTCCGCGTTCGAACGCTTTTTCGGCCACGGCGTAATAAGAACCGAAAATACCTTGATACGCCGTGTATAACAGGTTCCGTTCCCGATGCGGCAGATAGAACAGCGGAAACTCCGGCAAAAGATACCGTTTCATTTCCTCGTACAACAGGACGGCATCCTGATAAAGCCCGTCCGCCATCAACTGTTCGATTCGTTCCAACAGTTTGACATACAACACATCGCCCAAGGCCCGCACTTTGGGTTGCCAGCCCAAAGGCGGCAACATGGCGTTGGCGTATGCGAGACAGGCCGTCCACACGCCCGTCCGTTCGGCCTCGCGCTGCAACTGCGTCCAACGGAACAACACGGCACGGACAAAAAAACGGTTGTGCGTCAGCGACAGCTCGATTGATTTGTCGGCCCGCTCCCAATCGGGCGTTTTGGCATTCAGGGCCTGCAAGGCCTGCAGGTAGTAGAGGCTGTCGATATACGACCGCCGGTAATCGACCGCCTGACGGGTCACGGCCAGCATACGTTCCAAGTCCGGCGGAATCTCCCAACGGACTTGCAGACGGTAGTAGCGGTAACATTCGCTTTCGAGTTCGGATAGCCGGCAATCGGTCTGCGCCAGCAGTGCCAGCGTCTGTATATCGAGACGCCGCAGGCTTTCCATATAATGTCCGTAACGGCCTTCGGGCGAAAGCGTATCGACGGACCGGGCCTGAGCGACAAAACAAAGGCCCGCACCGAACACGGCAATAAGGATAAATCGGTTCAGACGCATGGTTTCGGTTTTGAAAGTTGGACCGGTGCCGTCTGCCCGGCCGCCTGTTCGTAAGCGTGCAGGATACGGGTGACGATAGGGTGGCGCACGACATCCTCGGCCGACAGCCTTACAAAACCGATTTCCGGTACGTCGGCCAATATTTTAAGGGCCTGCAACAGGCCGGAAGGCTGTTTTTCGGGTAAGTCGATCTGCGAGGTGTCGCCCGTTATGACGAATTTGGCCGCGCGTCCCATGCGCGTCAGAAACATCTTCATCTGCATGCGCGTGGCGTTCTGCGCCTCGTCCAGAATAACGAACGCCTTGTCCAACGTGCGGCCGCGCATAAACGCCAAGGGCGCGATCTCAATCGTGCCTTCCTCCATATAGCCCAGCAGTTTTTGGTAAGGCACCATGTCTTTGAGCGCGTCGAACAGCGGTTGCATGTACGGATCCAGTTTATCCCGCATGTCGCCGGGCAGGAAGCCCAGATTCTCGCCGGCTTCCACGGCCGGCCGGGTCAGGATGATACGTTTAACCTCCTTGTTTTTAAGGGCATTTACCGCCAAGGCGACGGCCGTATAGGTCTTGCCGCTGCCGGCCGGCCCGACGGCAAATACCATGTCTTTGGAACGGCAGGCGTCGGCCAAAGCCTGCTGTCCTGCAGTCAGTGCGCGTATTTGCCGGCCGCCGCTTCCCGCCACGAGGACGGAAGCGGCGGTGGAAGCCGGCGTCGGCTCAACCGGTTCAACCGGATCCTGTTCGAATATGCGTTCCACGTCTTTTTCCGTCAGCCGGTTCATACGGTCGTAATGCCACAGCACCAACTTCATTTTTTGTTCCAGATCGGCCAGATGCGTCGGGTCGCCCACGGCTTTAAGCAGATGGCCTCTGAGAATGATACGCAATTGGGGAAAATACTTACGGATGGCCTCCAGTTTCTCCTCGTTCAAGCCGAAGAGTTCCTTGGGATCCGCCTGTTGAATTTCGATATAGGTCTCGCTCATATATTAAGGTGACGAAGATAGTGAATGCGGGCGCAGTTCCTATCTTGGCGTGCGTCAGCCGCAAAGATACTAAAATTAGGACAAATTTTGATAAATGCCCACTAAATGATTATTTTTGCTTGGAATAAGCGGGGTTTCAGATGTCAATAGTAACACTTTTAAGCGATTGGGGACTTTCCGACTACTATGTGGCCGCCGTCAAGGGACGCCTGTACAGCGAGTGGCCGGAAGTACGTATCATCGATATCTCGCATCTGATTCCCAAGTTCAACATTTCCGCCGCCGCCCACGTCCTCAAACAGGCCTATCCGCATTTCCCGCCCGGCTCCGTCCACTGCATCGGCGTCAATGACATCGCTTCGGAAAAGCATCCGCATGTCATGGTTCGCGAAAACGGACACTATTTCATCGGGGCCGACAACGGAATCTTTCCGCTCTTATTCGACCGCAAGCCAGAACTCGCGTGGCGTATCGCGTTACCGTCCGACGGTCAGGCGGAAACGTTCCCCTCGCTCAACCTGTTTCCGCTGGCGGCCGTACACCTTGCCCGGGGCGGCGACCCCGAGGAGATAGGCGAGACCTACGACTGGCCCGGACAGGATTTCAACGTACGGAGCAATGTCTCTTTCATCGAATACGATTACGCCCCGAACGGCATGAAGACGGGCGCCCGCATCAACGGCCGTATCATTTATACGGACAGTTACGGAAACGGCGTCACCAATATCGGACGTACGCTGGTCGAACAGGCCGCCGCCGAATTTCCGCGCTTCGAAATACGGTTGCGGTCATACGACGCCCACCGCGGCAAAAAACCGTTCGACAAAATCAGCCGTACTTACGATGGCGATACCGCCGACTTGTGCGCGTTGTTCCTGGACAACCGCCTGCTCGAAATTTCGTTGGTCCGCGCTTCGGCCGCCCAGCTTGCCAACCTGAAGGTCAATTCGTCCGTAACCATTCATTTTAAAAGTTAAACGTCGTTCGTCCATTCTATGTTCGCCATCGTCAAAAAAGAGATACGCGCGTTTTTCGCCGGCCCGTCGGCCTACCTGACAGGGGCGGTGTTCCTCGTGCTCAACGTTTGCGTCCTGTTCATACTGCCGCCGCCCTACAACCTGTTCGACAGCGGTTTTGCCGCCATGGACGGCTTCTTCGAATGGATGCCGTTCATCTTCCTGTTCCTGATTCCGGCACTCTGCATGCGCGGTTTCGCGGAAGAAAAGAAAACCGGCACGCTCGAAAGCCTGCTGACACGCCCCGTACCGGAAGCCGCCATCGTGGGCGGCAAGTGGCTGGCCGTATTCATCCTTTTGCTGTTGTTCCTGTTGCCGGCCTTCCTGTACCGTTTCTGTCTATCCGAACTGGCCTCGCCGCCGGGCAATATCGACAAGGCCGCATTCTGGGGCGCGTTTGTCGGCGTCCTGTTGCTGGGTGCCGTCTTTATCTCGATAAGCCTGTGCCTTTCCGCCTGCACGCGCAACCAAATGATGGCATTCATCCTGTCGGCGGCCGCCTGCGCCCTGTTCTACCGGGGTTTCGACGCGCTGTCACGCCTGCCGCTTTTCGGGCGCGCGGATCTGCTGACAGCCTCGTTGGGGTTGCAGTACCATTACCGTTCGTTGAGCCGTGGCGTCATCGACATACGCGACGTTGCCTATTGCGTCATCCTTTCCGCCGGTTTCTTCGGGCTGACCGCCTGGCGCATCGCGCGGCAGAAGCCAAGCCTGAAACGGCCGGCCGTCAGACTGGCGGGTCTCCTCGTCTTGTCGGGCATAGGCGCCGCCGTGTGGGGCGGCCGCTGGGACCTGACGGCCGACAAACGTTATACGCTGTTGCCGGTCACGAAAGATATCCTCAAACAATACGAAACGCCCGTCCTCGTCAAGGTCTATCTGACCGGCGACCTGCCGGCCGCGTTCAAGCGCATGGAAAAGAGCCTGCGCGAACTGCTCGACGAATTCCGGCTCTACCGCTCCGACTTGCGCTATCGTTTCGTCGATATTTACGAGTCCGAGTCCGCCAAAAGCGACGCGCTTGTGCGCGAGCTGATGGAAAAAGGCCTGGAGCCGACCCAACTCGAAGTCAAGACAAAAGAGGGGATGACCCGCCGCTTGATTTTCCCGTGCGCCGAACTTACGATAGGCGACAGGACACTGCCGATCAACCTGTTGCAACCGCAACTCGGTCAAGACGCCCAAAGTACGTTGAACCGCAGCGTCGAGAATCTGGAACTGCAACTCATCCAAGCGATACGGCTCATGGAGGATCCGCCCGCGCAACGCGTGGCATTCCTCGAAGGACACGGCGAATGGCCGTTCGGCCGCACCCTGTCGGTGGGCAAGGCTTTAAGCCTGTTCTACCGTACCGAACGCTGGGCGTTCGGCGACACGACGCCGCTCGAAGCCTACGACCTGCTCATTATGGCCCGGCCGACCGAAGCTTTCAGCGAGGCGGAGAAATACCGTATCGACCAATACATCATGCAGGGCGGCAAGATGTTATGGCTCATTGATCCCGGCAACGCCCAAATGGATTCGCTGCGCCGTAAGGAAGAAGATCTGGCCTTGCTGTATCCGCTCAACTGGGAGGAAGTCTGGTTCCGCTACGGTTTCCGCATCCGCAACGAACTGGTGTTGGATCTGAACGCCTGCCCGTCGCCGGTCGTGACCGGCTATATGGGTAACCGACCGCTCATCGAATTCATCCCCAACGTTTACCGTCCCGTCTTGTTACCGGTGGATTCCGCGGTCGGCCGGCAACTGGAACCGCTCTGCGGCGAGTTCGCGGCCGGCGTGGACACCATCGGCAACGACATCGTCAAACGCCCGCTGTTGCAGACCTCGGCCCATACGCGACGCGTGCCGCTACCGCACGCTGTTTCAGCCGACCTCATGCGCGAACAGATCGATCCCGGATGCTTCGACGGCGGCGTACAGACCGTAGGCTGGTGGTTGGAAGGCCGCTTCGAGTCGGCCTTCAAGGCGCGCCGGCCCGAAACGGCGGATTTTACAAGCGCGTTCCGGGCGCGGAGTGAACCGACCGCCATGGTCGTTATCGGCGACGGCGACCTGATACGCAACGACTTCGATCCTCGGAGCGGGGAGGCTCTTCCGGCCGGTTTCGACGCCTATGCCGGCCGCCTCTATGGCAACCAGGACTTTTTGATACGCACCGTACATCTGCTTTGCGGCCATCCCGAATGGATTCCGCTGCGGGAACGGCAGATCGCCTGGCGGTTGCTGGACGCCGCCCGTGTGGAACAGACGCGCGGCCGCTGGACAGTCGTGCTGGCGGCCGTTCCGGTGGCCCTGCTTTTCGCGCTCGGTTTCGGTCTTGGCCAACTCCGAAAGAAAAACTTTAGATAAAGATGCCTAAAAGTTTATCCGGCAAAGTATTAATT
>CAMWSI010000029.1 GCA_947176875.1 uncultured Bacteroidales bacterium | reverse complement strand
GGAAACGGGAGAAGTACCTCACCGTAAAATCTACGCCTATTTCCAATCGAACAGCGATTTCGGCACCGGAGAATTCGGCTTGGGCTTCTTCTTTGCCGACAATCCTGTCGAAACCGCGCTGGAAGTCTCCATGAAGTCAGAAAACGGCTTTTTCGCCGGTGCGGCCGCGAATGGCGTTTATTACGGACTTTCCTATTATTTTTTCGATGCCGCGCCCCCCATTCCGGCGGATTTGGTGGCCATTGAAATGAAAACCGGTAACAAACGGATTATCGGTCCTTGGAGCGACGACCAATACATGAGGATTCAGGATATGACGTACAGTTATGCCGACTCCACGATGTATGCCGTTTCTTACGGTTTTCTCCGGGAAGAAGACAATCAAATGGCTTCCAGAATATATACCGTCGATTTGGAAACCGGCGCCATGGAACGGGTTGCCTTCGTAGATACGAACGCCCCGGTGACCTTGGTCGGCATCGCGGCCGACTACACCGGGAAAATGTATGCCATGGACAATAACGGTGTTCTATATATATTAAACCTTTCGGACGGAACGATAACCGAAATCTGCAATACCCCCTACCAAGTCGCGTTGCACTCCTGGGGCATGGAGGTGGATCATACGGACGGCAGCCTGTATTGCACCGTACTTTCCCAAAAAAGCAACCCCGACACCTATCGTTTAATCCGTTTCGATCTAAAGGCCTCGCCCGTTACATACCAAGACTTGGGCGAAATCGCCTACCCGACCAGTTCCGCCGCCCCTTACGGTCTTTATATTCCTTTTGTCTTAGCCGGAGAAAACGCGCCGACCTCCGCCACAAAGATATCCGTAACGCCGGAAGCGCAAGGCGCATTGGAAGCGACGCTGAACTGGACCTGCCCGACCACGACCTTCGGTTACAAACCCCTGACCGCCCTCAAATCCGTCAGAATCTTACGCGACGGACAGGAAATAGCCAATCTTACCGATGCCGAACCCGGCAAGGCGATGACTTATACCGACAAAACCGTACCCGAACGCGGTTATCACGAATACACCATCATTGCCGTCAATGAAGCGGGAGAAGGTGAAAAAGCGTATGTAAACCGTTATATCGGGCCGGACTTCCCGGCCAAGGTAACGAATGCGAAAGTCAATAAAGTGGACGGTTGCGGCGAATTACAATTGAGTTGGACCGCCTCGAACGGCGGCGAGAACAACAGCTATGTCGATCCCGCGAAAGTAAGTTACCGCATTGTCCGCTATCCGGATTCTGTCGTAGTGGCTGAAAACTTGAAAGAGACCGCTTTCAACGACAAATCCATTACCGTATTGAAAGCTTACAGTTACGGCATTTTCGCCGTCAATGAAATAGGAGAAACCGTTGTCGTGACCGAGCGCAATGTAGCCGGCCCCGCTTTGGATGCGGCCGTCTATTTCACCTGCTTCGACTCTCAGGACACCATAGACAACCACTGGACCTGCATCGACAACAATCAAGACAACTGGAGCTGGCAAATCACCACCATGTATGGCTTCTACCAATTCGGCGAAGGCCTTCCCGTAGTTGAATATTTTGTCAATCCGGGCTTGACGCCACCGGGTTCCATCGACGACGCCGACGATTATTTCATCACACCGCCTTTCCTCCTCAGAGCGAATTACAATTATAAACTCTCATTCGACTACCGTTGCCTAAGCGATGAATTATTGGAAATCACGATGGGGAAATCCAATACGGCCGAAAGTCAAAATGCCGTTTTCGAACTCAAGTTGCCGCCCCTCGACCCCTATGTCGAATTCGGCTATCAGGAAGTGGTTCTGCCGCCTTTGGAAAAAGACGGTATCATGACCATCGGCCTTCACCTGACCTCCCTGATCAACGATGAGAATTATTCTTATCTGCAGATCACCAACCTGACCATCCAAAACACCGGCCCCGTCAGCGTCGAAAAAGATGAAGTCTTGGAAGATATACGCATCAGTACGCATCGCGGGCAACTGCATATAGACGGTGAGTTCGACAAAGCGGAAATCTATACCCTGACCGGTGTCAAGATGCTGGAGACCGGGGAAGCCACGGTTTCCACCGCTTCCCTGACACAAGGCCTGTATCTGGTCCGCGTAACGCGGGACAACCGGATCCGCACGTTCAAATTCGTCGTAACGCACTAATTAAAGACTACTACCATGAAAAAGATATTATTCGGCCTGGCTATCTGCATGCTTTCGCAGATAGCCCTGGCACAGAAAGCAACAGACTATAAGTTTACTTCCACGGTACAGGCACCCTATGAACCCTTGCCGGAAACAGCGGTTACGCTGGCCGGCTCGACCAAACTCAGAGGGACGGACTTCAAAACGACTTTCTTCAATGAAGATACTGAGTTCAACTACAGTACAAGCAATTCTGTAGAAAATTACGCTACCGTTCCCATGGACGGCATCCCCATCGGTTTCGATTTTGCTTTTGCCGACATGGTGTGCGACAAATTCGTGGCGGCCGGCACCGGCTTCATCTTTTTGGCCCCTAAAACCGATGAGCAGGTCAAGATTACTGGATTGGCGAGTGGCTCCATGATCGCGAAATGGTTTCCGACCATCGGGATCGGTGTTGGAAGTACCGGAGGCAATGCGTCCGGAATAGAGGGGACGGCCATCCGCTATCTATTGCAAGGGGAAGCAGGGAACCGGACACTGACCGTTGAATACGCCAACGTTTCCTACACCGACAACGATCACCCGTTCAATTTCCAAATCAAGCTCCATGAAAAGAATTCCGAAATAGAATTGATTTTCGACGGATTTACGATTCCCAATACCGGTGCCTGGACCGTCGGTTTCACAGCCAAGGAGACCGACCATTTCCACCTGAAACCGACGAACGAGCAATGGGACCAGGCTACCAGAATAAGTAACACGTCCGCCTTTGCTTACGCGAACGATATAAGGAACTCTATTTTTCCGGAAGGCCTGCACTATCGTTTTACCCCGCCGGCCGCATTGCCGCCGGCCGACGTGGCCATTACCGGCATCTCCGATACCGAAATCACCCTCAGCGTAACCCCTAATGCCAAAGGGGACAACATACTGTTGGTTTTAACCGATCAATTCCAACGGAATACTTTTCCTTGGTCCCCCGTCGTCGGTCAAGCTGAAGACGGCAAGACCTATGGTGTAGGAGACAGTTTGTATGTCATCGGTCAAGACGGCCAACCGCAACAATTCGGCGGACGCGTCATTTACAACGGATCGGCCGACAACCCCATCATCTGCCGGCCGGACGGCCTGCAAGGCAACACGCTTTATTACTGCGCGGCTTTCAGTTACAATGAAGACCACGTTTATTCCAGCAGCTATGTTTCCGACGACACGGTCAGTCCGGCCGGTCTGCCGTTTTACGAAGGTTTCAATACGATGCGCAATGACAATGCTCTGCAAACCCGCTGGCCCGGCACACAGAACTTTTCTCCCGGATCTTGCGGCGGTTCGGAATACGTAGCGCAAGCCTATACTTATCCTTCCGCTAACGAAGCCACCTTGGTTTTCCCGGCTATGACATATCCCGAGAATCTGAATTTGCGCCTCACGCTCAATTATCACATGTCTTGGCATGCTTCGCCGAATTGGGATGAGAAGAACCTGACGGCCGCCGATTGGGCCGACCACGACTCCATCGTAATCGAATACAGCATTGACGAAGGTCAAACATTCCATTATGCCGGCAATTGCATCACGAAACAAAACGCACCGGATTTTACGGGTACAATGGAAAAAATGAATCTCGTCTTCCTCCAACAAAACCTGCGTATTCCGAACTTCGGCGGAGGAAAGGCATTGTTGCGCCTCCGCTACGTATCGGAAGACGGTAAAGAAGGACGTGAGGGCGTCTATCTGAATATAAACGATATTTATTTATCGGCTGTCGATTTATGCGATTATCCGGCCTTGGTAGCCGTCGATGACACCTCTATCGTCAAAGACCGGGCCGTTGTACGCTGGATGGCCGGCGACAACAACGAGACGGTCTGGAACATGAAAACCGAAATCCGGGAAGCCGACGGGCAATGGCATGCCTGGGGCAGTACCCATGAAGTAAACGGATCTTCCTATCAACTCGAAAACCTGACCTCGAATTGCAAATACCGGGTCAGCCTACAGGCGGTATGCGGTACCGGATCACTCAGCCGCTGGGTCAGCACGGAATTCCACAGCGGTTGGACAACCGCTTTCCTCGAAGACTTCAACGAACTGGAGGCGCAATACCCCAACGGGGTATTCACGCAATTCGACATGCCGGCACACTGGGCCGTTTCCAGGGACGGCTCTTCCTCCCGCAAACCGGACTCCATAACCGCGCATCATACGGATTCTAAATACGAAGTCATAGGACCATGGAAACGCTACAAGTCGCATTTCCCCGTATTGGAAGCCGATAACAAAGCGATTTGTCTGCCATTTTATCATTTCGTGGGTACAACGGCCCTGCGCCTTCCGACCGCGAACATCCAACCCGGACAGAAACCACGGCTGGTGTTCGATTACGCCTACGGGTTGCTCAACGAAGACAGCGGCGAACTTATGGGACCTTACTATCAGATGGATATCCTGGATCAAATGTACCTTTGGATTTCCACCGACACCCGGACTGAGAAATTTGCATTTGACGATACGGTACGTTGCTGGAAATTCGAAGACCTACGCGGTCAGGAAGAAGGCACCGTTTCTTTCGACCTTTCATCATACAGCGGCGATGTCTCGGTGGTTATCGGCACTTACGCCTGGGACAGTCCGCATGTGCTTTTCCTTGACAATATCGGCATTGTTTACGATTGTCCGGCGGCTCAGCTTCTGGCGTTGCAGGCCGGTAGCCTGAACGAGACCTCCGCCGCCCTGAACTGGCGGAGCGACCCGACCCATGACACTTGGACCGTCATCCGCCGTGACAACGGCACGGAAATCACGGAGACCGTAACCGGCACCGACATCCGCTGGGACAACCTCAAACCCGCCACAACCTACACCGTTCTGGTGGGACAGCCCTGCGCCGACACGGCCGACTGGAGCCATATCCGCTTCACGACAGGCGGCATGCCCTGCCATATAGTCGATAATATCAGCGTCTCGGCCGTCGGACAAAGAAACGCCACGTTGAACTGGACCGGAGAAGCGGAAAAATACCGCATCCGTATCCGCCCCGTTGCCGGAACGCCGGAAACGGCCACCGCTTGGACGATTTACGAAAGCACTGGCACCACCTATACGTTCTCCAACCTGACCCCCGATACGGACTATGAAGGGGCGATACAATCCGTATGCGGAGAAGCGGTCGGCGATACGGCCGCCTATGTGGCGTTTGAAAATTTCAAGACGGCCGGCATCACTTGCTTCGCACCTACCGAAATCAAAACCGGAGCGATAACCCATTGGACGGCCACCGTCAGCTGGCAGGGAGAGGCGGCGGATTATGAAATCGAATATCGCCGCGAAGGCACGCTGGATATCCTCGCACGCCACAGCAGTGCAGCCAACGAATACCGCCTCGAAAATCTGAATGCGGACACCCGCTATGAGGTTCGCCTGCGCAGTATCTGTTCGGCCGGCGACACCAGCGTCTGGAGTACGTTTATCGGGTTCGCCACCGCAACGGCACCCGAATGCGCCGAACCGACGGATTTGAAAACGGAAGCCATCACACTCAACTCGGCGCGCCTGTCCTGGACCGCCGGCGAAGAACAAACCGGTTTCATCGTACGTTACAGTACGTCTTCGCCCATTTCCTGGGACAGTGTCCGCGACATTACCGATTCGCATTACGAACTGACGGATTTGAAACCGGAAACCATTTATCTGTGGACCGTCATGTCGGCATGCCGCGGCGGGCAGTACAGCAATTGGGTGCTCCGCCAGAGTTTCAAGACCGAGGGAACGGCCAACGAAGGCGTGGATGAAAGACAATTCGATATCTATGCCGACAAAGGTCAGATCCATATTCTGAACCGGGCGGCCTTGCCGATTGAACGCATCCGGGTTTACGACGTCCAAGGGCGTCTGATCCATGATTTTATCGTTCGTACCAACGACAACGCCATTCTGACGACCAACAGGCACCATTGCATGACGGTGGTGGAAATTGAGAGCGAGGGCCAATTCCTCCGCTACAAAGTCCTGTTACCGTAACCATCCGGTTTGCCATGAAATGAAAGAGGCGGTCAATTAATAATTGACCGCCTCTTTTGCATAACAACCGGGACAAGACCGCCCGCACCACCCGGACGGATATGGCCGGAAATCCCGCTATTTCTTAAACACCAAGGCGACGGCGACAAAGACAAGCACCAACGCCAACGCATGGTTCCAACGCAGATTTTCCTTGAAGAGAAGCGCGGAAAAAACGACAAAAACCAACAGCGTGATGGCTTCCTGGATGATTTTAAGCTGATACAGCGTAAAAGGCCCGCCATTGCCTTTGAAGCCAAGGCGATTGGCGGGCACTTGGCAACAATATTCGAAAAAAGCGATGCCCCAACTGAGGAGTATCAGCCATATCAATGGTGTGGGAGAAGTCGCCTTGTCGGCATTGGCGGCGGCCTCCCGGATAACACCGGCCGCCGGCCGCCCCCATTTCAGATGGCCATACCACGCGAATGTCATAAAGATGTTGGAAGCCAACAAAAGCAATATCGTGGAAAGCCCCCTCATGCCGCCATGTTACTTTTTGGCGGTTTTCCGAGCCGTTTCGGCAGCTTTTTTTTGAGACGTCTTGGGGGCGGCCGTCTTGCCGGCGGCTACTTTCAGCGCTACGAGCAATGTATGCTTGGGCACGCTCTCGCCCACCTTGACCGCTATCTTCTCCACAACGCCATCCACAGGGGCAAGTAATTCGTTGTTCATCTTCATCGCGTCCAAGACGAGCAGTTTGTCGCCCTTGGCCACGCGATCGCCCACCGCCACGAAGAATTTCCGCACCGTACCCGGCATAAAAGCCAATACATGATTCGGATTCTGCGGTTTATAGGCCTGTTTATTCTTATACTTGGACGGCAACGTGGTTTCGTAAATCGAACCGCCTATCTCAAGGTTTTCCGCCACGATAAGCTGTTCGTCCGCCTCCGTCGCCACCGCCGTTTTCTTCTTTTCAGACATAATTCCTTATTGTATTATCATTTCAAACCGCGACCCGAAGTTTGACATTCGGGTCGCGGATCGCGCTTTACAAACTCTTCGGGCGCGCCAGATCGACCCCAAAAGTGCGTCAGACGGTCAAGATGCAAGGCGTTGAAGGTGAAGGCGAAGGAGTTTACTAAAGTAAATGACTGAGCCTGAATCCTGAAAATAACACCGCAGATTGACCGCCATCACGCACTTTTTAAAACGGCGGAATGCCATGCTTACGTTCCGGTACCGCCTCCGATTTGTTGTGCGAGATCTCCAGCGCGTGAATCACGAACGAACGCGTCTGTTCGGGCGCAATCACGGCATCCACATAACCGTAAGCCGCCGCCACATAAGGATTCGCGAATTTCTCCTTGTATTCTTCTATCTTCTGTTGACGCATCTTTTCCTGATCCTCGGCCTCCATAATCTCCTTTCGGAAAATAATGTTGGCCGCGCCTTCCGACCCCATAACGGCGATTTCGGCCGTCGGCCACGCGAACACGAAATCCGCCCGCAGGTGACTCGAACACATCGCGATATAGCCGCCGCCGTAAGCCTTTCTCAAAATAACCGTAATCTTGGGCACCGTCGCTTCCGAATAAGCGTACAGAATCTTGGCCCCGTGGCGGATAACGCCGGCATGTTCCTGATCCACGCCCGGCAGATAACCCGGCAAATCGACGAGCGTCACGAGCGGAATGTTGAACGCGTCGCAATAACGGATAAAGCGCGCGCACTTGTCGGAACTGTCCACATCCAAAACGCCTGCCATGACCAACGGCTGATTGGCCACAAAGCCGACCGTCTGCCCGTCCACACGGCCGAAACCTACAACGATATTGGCGGCGAACAGAGCCTGCACTTCCAAAAATTCGGAATCATCCACAATCGCCTTGATGATATTGCGCACGTCATAAGGCTTGCGCGGATCGGCCGGCACGATATTGCCGATTTTGAACGTCTTTTTCGGCAGTTTCGGCGTAAAGACATCGGCTTTTTTCGTATTGTTCCCAGGCACGAAAATTACGAGCGACTTAATCTGTTGGAAA
>CAMWSI010000028.1 GCA_947176875.1 uncultured Bacteroidales bacterium | reverse complement strand
TATGAGTTGTTTGCATGCCAGCCCGAAGAGATACCCGCATTGTTGGCGCGTCGGGATATCTGCGGCCTCAATGTGACGATTCCTTACAAGCAGGCGTTGTGGCCGTATCTGGCCGGTGCAAGTCCCGCCGCCTTGGCCCTGGGAGCCGTGAATGTGTTGCGGCGCAGGCATGGTGCGTGGTGGGGGGAGAATACGGATGTCATCGGATTCGAGCGGTCTTTGCAACGTTGGATGGGGCTGCCGGCCGTTGGCGCGTCGCCTCCGGCGCGCCAACGGCTGAGGGCTGCGGTCGTATTGGGCGACGGCGGCGCTTCGGCGGCCGTGCAGTATGTTCTGCACAACTGGGGGCTGCCGTTCGATGTCGTGTCCCGCCGCCCGCGCCCGCAGGGAAGCGGACCCGGCCGCGCCCATCTGACTTACGACGCATGGCGTGAGGCCGGCGGCTTCCGGCCGTACGGACTTTGCGTGCAGACAACGCCGGTCGGCATGTATCCGGAGATAACTGGCGAGTTGCCGCTTCCTTACGACACGTTGGCCGTTTCGCCCGAATCCCCGTTTTATTTCTACGATGTTGTCTATAATCCGGAACCGACGGCTATGATGCGCCGTATGGCGGCGTCGGGTGCCCGGGTCAAAGGCGGTTTGGAAATGTTGCATCTGCAAGCCGATGCGGCTTGGGAATTGTGGCAGGCTAAAATTTCATGACGGCCGCAATCGGCTTGTGGTCGGAATAATTTACGTCGCTGACTTCAAAATAACGTGCCGAAAGACGGGGGGCGATCTTGCCGTCCGTTTTTCCGGGCATCCGGCCGATGGCATCGCGGTAAAAAATGTAATCGATGCGGTAGGCGGGGAAAAAGCCATCGTAAGTGCGGCCGAGTCCGGATCCCCGTTCCACGAAAGCGTCTTGCAACCCATCGGTCAGCGCGTGGTAAGCGTAAGAAATCGGATTCTCGTTCATGTCTCCGCAGATAATCAGGCGGTAGGGGCATGCCGCCGCATGGGCTTTGAGCAGTCGTACCTGTTCGGCGTGAACGCGGGCGGCCGAACCCACTTTGCGCGCGATTTTGCCGGCCTCGGCCTTGTATGAGACCGATTCGTCCAAGGGTCTGTTCAATAGTTCGTGGTACAAAGCCTTGTCGTTTTCGTCAAAACGCAACGACGCCAAATGAAACGTATAGGTTCTCAGCGTATCGCCGCCCGGCAGTAAAAGGTCTGCATACAGTGCGTGCAGCGGCGACAGGCCGGGAACCGTGTCCTGCCGCACGATCGGGTATCGCGAGAAAATCGCGTTGCCGAAATAATAGCGTGCGTTCGACAATAATGCGGTATGGTGGCGGTAGCCGGCTTTGCGCAAAGTCTCGCGTATGCGGAACCGGCTGTCCTTGCTTTCGTAATATTCCTGCAGGCATAGGATGTCGGCCGCCTCCACACTCAGGAACGTGCCGATCTGGTCTTTTAGTTTGTTCCGGTCGGCCTGTCGGGCATAGAAGCCGAACAGGCAGACGTTGTACGACATGATTTTGAATTCGCTCGGCCGCGTGGCCGGGCCGGTGGGAGCCTCGTCTTCCCGTCCGTGATGGGCGGGAAGACGCACCAGAAGGCCTAAGTTATGAAAGTTAAGCAGAATGGCCGCGAAAAAGATCAGACAACGTTTTTTGAAGAAAAACAGATAGACGAGACCGATGGCGGCCGAAGCCAATACGAGCCAGGGGAATGCCAGTCCCAGCAAACTGCCGAGACCCAGACGGCCCGGCGGCAGATAAACGCAGGCAAACGTACCTAGAAGGCCTAAAGGTATGATGCTGGCGCATAGAAACAAAAGGCCGCCCAGCCAAGAGAGGCGGTGCGGCGCGGCCGTTTTCCTTTTATTTCCGGAGGATTTTCCCATGGGTGCGCGATAAACGATATAAGCGGTACGGGGAGCGGACAAGCCGGACGCAACAGGGGCGTTATGGCGGACGTTCTGTCGGGATACGGTCTGTATCCGGCCTCCCGTGGGTCAAAGATACGGGTAAGCCGGGCGCAATGCCAAATTCATTTGCGACATTGCCGGGGCGGGAGTATCTAAGACGAGATGCCAAAGATACGAAAAAAACACTACATTTGCGTGGACGTAGCGGCGGTTGGAAACGGCCGTCGCTTCTGTAATAAAGAAATGCCGATATGGATGATGTTGGACATTCGCCGGATTTGGCGGCGCGTATCGCCGCCTGGGATGCCGTAGGGCGGTATTGGCGCGCGCAAGCCGCCGCCGATCCGCTTTGGCGGGCGGCTTGCGGGGCCGCCGTGGCGGCTCAGCCGTTTTTTACGGTCGAAAATATCGGTTACGCCACGGCGGCTTGGGCGGACGCCCTGCGCGCCGACCGGCTCAGTGCCTGGTGGGCCTCCGAGATGGGAGCGGCGACGCGTTTGCGTCCGGCCACGGTGGCCGTAGTCATGGCCGGCAACCTGCCTTGGGTCGGCCTGCACGATGTCCTGTCGGTGCTGTTGTCCGGATGCAGGTTGCTGTTGAAGCCGTCCGCCAAAGACCGGCCGCTTTGGGAGTTTTGGTTGCGAAACCTTTGGCCGTATCCGGAGAGCGTGGTTTTGACCGGCGATTTGACCGGGCAACCGTTCGACGCCGTCATAGCGACCGGCAGCGACAACAGTTACCGTTATTTCGAATACGGCTTTCGCGGTAAACCCGCATTGTTGCGTCGTCACCGTACGTCCTGCGCCGTGCTGACCGGCCGTGAGGATAATCTGCAGTTGGCCGGGCTTTGGGAGGATATGCTCCGCTATTTCGGGCTGGGCTGTCGCAACGTATCCATGCTGTTCGTCCCGCGTCATTTCGATTGGGACGGCTTTCTGGCCGTCGGGCGGCGGAAGGGGTGGGCGCGTCTGCTCGATAATGTCGCGTATGCCCATAATTATCGTCGGCGCAAGGCGTTGTTGGATATGCAGGGGCTGACCTATAAAGACGGCGGCCATGTATTGTTCGAAGCCGGAGCGGATGCGCCCGGTCCCGCTTCCGTCGGGTATGCGGTTTATGATGACCCCGGAGAGGCATGGCGTCGGATTGAGGCGTCCGGTTCCGAGGCCTGGCAGTGCATTGTGGCGGAAACGCCGGTGCCTTCCGGCTTGGCGACGGATTTACGGCCGGTGCCTTTCGGGCGGGCGCAGTTTCCGACATTGACGGATTATGCCGACGGCGTGTCGATACCGGCCTTTTTGAAAGAAAACTTTGCAATTTGATAAAAAAAGTTTACTTTTGCACCCCTTAAACAGCAGAAAATACGATACAGATATGAAAAAAGACATCCACCCCGAGAATTATAGACCTGTGGTTTTCAAAGACATGTCTAATGATTATGCTTTTATGTGCAAATCCACGATACAGACGAAAGACACGATCAAGTGGGAAGACGGCAACGAATATCCGTTGGTGAAATTGGAAATTTCCAGTGCTTCGCATCCGTTCTTTACCGGTAAGGTCAAGTTGGTGGATACGGCTGGTCGCGTGGATAAATTCATGAACAAGTATCAGAAACACATGGACCGCAAGAAAGCCAACTAAGATGCGGCGTCAGCGGCTTTCATAAATCGGGAAAGGCGGAATCCGTAGGGTTCCGCCTTTTTTGCTATCCGGCCTTTGCCGAAGCGTGGAGCATGCCGGAGAATGTCGTCGGTCAGGCGCAGGCTTCCGGCCGCATGCGGTGTCGCGGACCTGCCATAAAGGCGGAACGGGGCACGGGTGTATCGTTTTGGCATACTTTTGGATAATTAAGGAAGCCACCTTTGGTGGCGTGTCCATTTAATGTAGAAACAAACAGACGGTTATGAATTACATTCTTTTCGATGACGTGCAGATTAGGCAACAGTTGTTGCCGTTCACATTCACGCGGCCTATCGCCGACATCCGCATAGGCATCGATACGATACGCGAAAAGTGGGAACGCTTTTTAGGGCAACGGGTATCCATACTGACGGAAGCCTATCTGGCCGGGAAGTACCCGCTGGAACAGGGCGACGGCAATATTCTGATCAATGCTTCCGTTTTGCCGGATGCCGATCTTGTACGGGCCATCGTGTCGTTGAGGACCGATCAGGCGCTGTCCAGCGCAGACCTGATTGTCGCGCACCATATCACGCGGCTGACGGAAGACGCCGGTGCGGAACCTGCCGTGACCGAGGAAATCGAATACATGCGGCCGATCCGTCAGATAGAGAACAACTGGGATATCTTCCTGCTCAATGCCGAGCAGATAAAACTGGATATGCCCGCTTTGACGGCAGGTCGGAAGAGTTGCCCGCTTTCGGCGGATAATCGCGTCATCGGGGTCGAAAATATTTTCGTCGAAGAGGGGGCCAAGGTCGAAATGGCGATGCTCAATGCTTCGGAGGGGCCGATATACATCGGCAAGGATGCCGAAATCATGGCGGGCGCGATGTTGCGCGGCCCGTTGGCCGTAGGGGAGGCATCCGTCATCAAGATGGGCGCCAAGATTTACGGCGGCACGACGATAGGACCGCATTGCAAGGTCGGCGGGGAAGTCAATAATGCCGTATTGTTCGGTTATTCGAACAAGGCGCACGACGGATTTCTCGGCAATGCCGTTTTGGGCGAATGGTGCAATTTGGGCGCCGATACCAACAATTCCAACCTGAAGAACGATTACAGTACGGTCAAGGTATGGAGTTATGCCGCCGATTCGTTCGTGCAGACGGACGAGCAGTTCTGCGGTCTTTTCATGGGCGACCATTCCAAGACGGCCATCAATACGATGTTCAATACGGGAACCGTGGTCGGCGTCAGCGCGAATGTGGCGGCCGCCGGATTCCCGCGTCAGTTCATCCCGTCGTTTACATGGGCGGGCAAGCCGTACCCGATCGACAAGGCGTTGGAGACGGCGCGGCGGATGTATGATCGCCGTCACAAGACGTTCACGGAGACCGACGAGGCGATACTCAGGGTCGTTTACGAAACGACGCATCATAACCGAAATAAGAAATAGATACATGAAAATCAAGATAGAAAACGTGCGGTCCTTGCAAGAAGGGACGGAAGACGGATCCCCCGAGTACATTCCTTTGCTGAACGCGGAAGAGGAGGAGCACCTCAATCGGGTGGAAATACCGGAAGAACTGCCGATTTTGCCATTGCGCAACAATGTGTTGTTTCCTGGGCTCGTGTTGCCCATCACGGTAGGACGGAACAAGTCCATTCAACTCGTGCGGGAGGCCTATAAGGCGCATCGGCCGATAGGCGTCGTGGCGCAGAAAGACAAGGAAAGCGAAGACCCGCAGGAAAAAGACCTATATAAAGTGGGAACGTTGGCCGTCATTATCAAGAACCTACAGATGCCCGACGGCAACAATATGTTGATACTGCAGGGCAAACGGCGGTTCAAGCTCAAGAAGGTCGTCAGCGGCACCCCTTATATGACGGCCGAGACCGAAGCCTACGACGATACCGAGCCCAAGAAAACCAGCAAGACGTTCAATGCCATGCTGGCCACGGTCAAGGATCTGTTCCGGCAGATGCTTTCGCTTTCTCCCTCTTTGCCATCCGAGGCCGAATTCGCACTCAACAACATAGACAGCCCCACGGTATTGTTGTATTTCATGGCTTCCCTGATGAATATCTCGCATCAGGAAAAACAACGTCTGTTGGAACAACGCAAACTCGTGGACCGTACAAGCGCGTTGCTGGGCTATATGAACCGCGAGTTGCAGATGTTGGAACTGCGCAACAAGATACAGACCAAGGTGCGTTCCGATTTGGACAAACAGCAACGGGAATACGTGTTGAACCAACAACTCAAGACGATACAGGAAGAGTTGGGCGGAAGTCCGGCGGAACAGGATGTCAAGGAACTGCAGGGCAAGGCGGACAAAAAGGTCTGGAATGAGGAGGTGCAGGCTGTTTTTGAAAAGGAACTGACGAAACTGGAGCGCATGCATACGATGTCGCCCGAATATGCCATACAGTTGAATTATCTGCATACGCTCGTCGATTTGCCTTGGGGGAAATATTCGCCGGACCGCTTCGATTTGGCCAAGGTGCGGGCGGTTCTGGACGAAGACCATTTCGGCTTGGAGAAAGTCAAGGAGCGCATCCTTGCGTATATGGCCGTCGTCAAGTTGCGCGGCGATATGAAAGCGCCGATTCTCTGTCTTTACGGCCCGCCCGGCGTGGGTAAGACGTCATTGGGCAAGTCGATAGCGCGCGCGATGGGGCGCCGTTATGTCCGCATGTCGTTGGGCGGTCTGCGCGACGAAGCCGAAATCCGCGGTCACAGACGCACGTACATCGGTGCGGTACCGGGACGCATTCTCAAGAACATGAGCAAGGCGAAGACCTCCAATCCGGTATTCGTATTGGACGAAATCGACAAGGTGGCCGGTATGTCTTATAACGGCGATCCCTCGTCGGCCTTGCTGGAAGTATTGGATCCGGAGCAGAACACGCGTTTCCACGATAATTTTCTGGAGGTGGATTACGATTTGTCCAAGGTGCTGTTCATCGCTACGGCCAATGATCTCGGACAAATGCATCCGGCTTTGCTCGACCGCATGGAGTTGATAGAGGTGCCCGGTTATGCGGTGGAAGAAAAGTTGCAGATAGCCAAAAATCATCTGATACCCAAAATTTTGAAAGAACACGGTCTGACCGCCCGTTTTTTGGATTTTCCGGATGAGGTGCTCGAATATATCATCACGCGTTATACACGTGAGTCGGGCGTGCGGCAGTTGGAAAAACGCATAGCCGAAATCGTGCGGGGCAAGGCGCGGGAGTGGGTTGAGAGTCCGGCGTTCTCGGCGTTGCGGAAACCGCGTGCGGGCAAGTCGGGAAGGATGTTGAGCCGGGAGGCGGTGCGCGAGATGCTGGGACCGGAATCGGCGCAGCACGACAGCCGGCTCAAGCAAGATACGGTCGGTGTTGTGGCGGGGCTGTCCTGGAGCCGTACCGGCGGCGATATCCTGTTCATAGAGGCTTCGCTCTCGAAAGGCAAAGGCGCTTTGCATCTGACGGGCAATCTGGGGGCCGTGATGAAGGAATCGGCCACGTTGGCCTACGAATATATCAAGTCGCATGCCGGGGAATTGGGTATAGTCTGGAAGTCGGTGGAGACCCAGGATGTCTATGTCCATGTACCCGAAGGCGCCATTCCAAAGGATGGGCCATCGGCCGGTATCGCGCTGTTCACGGCCATGCTGTCGGCCTTTACGGGGCGCAAGGTGCGCTCGGACGTCGCGATGACGGGCGAGATTACGTTGCGGGGACAGGTATTGCCTGTCGGCGGTCTCAAGGAAAAGATACTGGCAGCCCGGCGCGCCGAAATAAAGGAAGTGATCCTTTGCAAGGAGAACCGTCCGCAGATAGAGGAGATACCGTCGCGCTATACGCAAGGTTTACAATTTCATTACGTGGATAAGGTGGCGGAAGTCTGGGCGCGTGCGTTGCGGGCCGATCGGAAAAACGTGCGTCGCAAGGACTGAAAAATGTTAAAATTCGTTAAAAAATTAAAAAAAGTTTTTATATTTGCACCCGAACGAAGAGAGGAACTCTTAAACTAAAAAACTTAATATCTAAAACACAATGAAAAAACTATTGACTGTTTTATGTGTGGCGGCTTGCGGAATCGGGGCTGCCGCGCAAGCGCAGGTCGTACAGGCAGGAGATGCCGAACGCATTGAAATCAAAGGGCTGACGCAGAAAATGCCGGATAATATGTCCGGTGTGGCGGCCGGAGACGCTCAGGCCCGGTTGGCTCAGGCCAAATCGGCGGCGCCGTACGATACGTTGCATTGGCATGACGAATACACGACGGAAGATTGCGACAGTTATTATTCTCTGTTGCCTTTCGGAATCCAGACGTTGTTCGGTGAAGAACGTACGTTGTCGCCGTTCGGTGCGTCCTTTTCCGGTACCGGCGAGGTAGGGGCGACGTATCAGACGGAAGGTAACCTCTATAGCATTTACGCCAGATTGGATGTTACGAACGCTTGGGTCGTAGGGGCCGTCGGTTATGCGTACCGTATCGGCAGTACGGCCGGTTGGGAGCGTGAAGGCGTCGCGGATTTCGATCAGAATCAGTTGAGCGAGGTAAACGGTGTGAAGGTACCGAATCTGCCGTATAAGATCAAAGGTTATCCGCGCGTACCGGCAGTACGGCCGGTTGGGAGCGTGAAGGCGTCGCGGATTTCGATCAGAATCAG
>CAMWSI010000027.1 GCA_947176875.1 uncultured Bacteroidales bacterium | reverse complement strand
GATGGATACTTTCAAACTGATGGTGGATAATCGCCATTTTTATAAGCGGATCCAAATCACACAGGTCATCATCATTGATAAAATTAACAAGATTCAACATGTATTTCTTTATTTCATCAATGTTTTGAGGCGGTGTGTAAACAACTTCTCCCGTACGTTCATTCTTTAAAACCTTTCCGGGCGTCGTTGTATATCCCCCATCGTTATGCTTGATAGCCTGATAAATCGTTTTTATATCATTCTCCGTTATAATGCCCCGATCACTGACAACCTTAACAACCCGCATCAAGGCATCCGCATAAGTACTTACTTCTTTTGCCGCAGGTGTCGCATATTTTCCCAAGCCGACCTCTGCCCGATACAGTTCATCATGCGTCGTTATAATACTTTCAATAGCAGACGAATCTTTCGCTTCCTGAAGTGAGAGTGTTCGTATGAGAACCGATGGATTCGGCACAATTTTGACAATTCCTTTCAATTCCGCCAATTTTCGATTAGAAGCAACTGTCTGTCTAAGAATATTTTTTGTCTCTAAGTCTTCCTTCAGAGGCAGTGTCGGAATCCTATAACCCATAACTTTCCATATTGTAACACAAATACCATCGCAAATTTACACTATTTACAATTCCAACCCAAATGGCAAAAATCGCAACAGCCCCGCGCCCTACGACGCATGCAAGACGGCCGAGGCCGCAAGCATAAAATCTAACAAAAGGTGATGGAGATTTTTAAGAGCCTAAAAATGAGAAGTCCAGTATAGTAAACTATACTGGACTTCTCATTTCAATCCATATTTGAATTTATTCGTCAGTTCCTAACTCTACAGTTTCTTCGACAGGATCCTCCGGAAGATTTAAACAATTCATTTTATGAAACTCAACAGCAAAACCATCATTATTCAATTCTATAGCTTTCTCGAAATCAACACAAGCCTCCTTTTTACGTTGCAATTGCCACAATGCTTCTCCCCGAATCGAATAAAGTGCCGCATATGTGGGCTCTACAGCTATAGCCATTGTCATCCACTGAACTGTTGAGTCTGGTATTCGAGGATTACTTTCTTGATCCTTCATTATATATGCCTCCACCGAATTACCACATGCCGATTGAAATTCGTCAATATAATACTGCTTTTTTTGTCTATATACAACTTTGCGTGCATTATCAACAGATTCCATGCGTGAATAAAAGGTATAAGGTAAATAAAGCAAATCACAGGGGGTAGCTTTAGCCGTTTTTATAAATTTCTCAAATTCTTCAACCGCTTTATTATATTCTTGATTCATCAACAAATCTTCTATAAATTTAGGTGTTGGAATTCCCCGATCCGGCTCTTTCTTTATGGCCTGCTGCGTATCAAGCGCAACATTTTCAGACAAAGTTTCTTGATTAGAAGACACAACTTTCTTAGTCTGCTTAGAAGCCTGCGCGAACGCCTGCGCCCCCATTCCCAACATACCGAGACCTAAAACCAAGGTCAAACCGTATTTCAATGCTTTCATATCAGTTTATTTTTTAGGTGTTAATATCTCTGTTTTTATTGTTTCCCATTGTCATGACCGCACGACCGATGGCCTTATTTACGGCCGGCCGCCTCGCGCTCGCGGGCCTCGCGCGCCCGCTGTCCGGGGCCGGTGGCCGGCAATGTCTCGCTGCTGGCCGCCGACGCGAAGCCTATTTCCGACACACCTATCATGGATGAACTCATCATGCCCTCGATGGCCTCGCTGTCGGTATCGACCAACCATTTGCCGTCGTGCTTCTGCAACGGCAACACCTTGGGTTGCCCGTTGATTTCGTAGGCGCAGTAGGCGTAGCCGCCATCGTCGGGATCGATAATCACTTCCAGCACTTCCAAATCAGGCACCTCGTCTTTGGCGTAAGGCGAGAGCGAGGTCATGTTTTTCTTGTAATAGATGCCCTGGTGCGAGTCTTCGGTCGAGAGTTCCAACGCGCGGTCGAAGTCCAGATCCACATAATAGGCTTTGAGGAACTGCCGCGCCGTACGCTCGGCCTTGTGTATCGAGCAACCGCCCGAGAGCAGCGCCAACAGCAAGCATCCGCCCGCCATAAAGCCTTTCAGGATGTTATTCCGCATATCGTATCATTTTTTACCGCTTCCGCTAACAGACACCGGCCTGACGACCGTATAACCCACCGCACAAGCGACCTGCAAAGATAGTAAAAATATAACTTTTATAGAATTCGCTTAAACCTGTTCTTGACGCAAGCGGATTTCCTGAGACAATCTCTCAAATCATCGAAAAGGGAAACCTCCATCTTTCCTTTCAAAACAATTTCGGTTTCACCTTTGCGCTGTTGTTCCTCGAATGCCGCAACGGGATAGGTTTCTTCTTATGTTCTATCGAAAATCCACACATGGTTGCCGCGTTTCCGTAATCGGGATTGTCTTTCCTCAAAAATGATCTGCAAAATTAAGTATTTGCCGTTAATTTCAAACAACGGTTATGTTAAATTTAGTATTTTTAAGGATTTCCATTTGGCACGTGTCGGCAAATGCCGTAATTTTGCCCTGTTGGATGAAGGAACGAACTACCGAACGCGCCGGAACGGATGGGAAGCGGCCGATCCGGTTGACGCATTGGGAAATGTGCCCGAGAACCGGGCGGCGTATGGGGTTTGCCGTCATACATTTAATTTATTTGGAGGATCATGGTTATGAAAATGATGGAAAAGAATGAAAACAAATATATCCGGTTTGACTGGGCCATGAAACGGCTGTTGCGCAACAAAGCCAACTATACGGTATTGGAGGGGTTCCTGACCACGCTCCTCAACGAGAAGATAACGATTAAGGAGATGCTGGAAAGCGAAAGCAATCAGGAGAGTGCCAATGCCAAATCCAACCGCGTCGATATGCTGGCCCTCAACAGCAAAAATGAACTTATTCTTATTGAAGTTCAAAATAATAACGAATACGCTTATTTTCAACGGATGTTGTTCGGCACTTCCAAATTAGTGACCCAATACATTGAACGGGGTGACCCGTATGAAAAAATACGCAAAATTTACAGTGTCAATATTGTGTATTTCGATTTGGGACACGGCAAGGATTACGTTTATCACGGGAAGACTGAATTTCGCGGCATACACTACAATGATGTCCTGGAACTGACGCCGTACCAACGACAGACGTTTGACGCAGATAGCGTAAGCCAACTTTATCCGGAATATTACATTCTAAAAGTCAATGATTTTGATAAAGTCGCCAAGACGCCGTTGGAAGAATGGCTGTACTATCTACACACCGGTAAAGTGCCGGGATCGGCCACGGCGCCGGGGTTGAAGGAGGTACGCGAAAAACTCCAGGAAGACAGCATGACCGAAAGCGAACGCAAAGCTTATTACAATCATATCGACAATTTGGTCAGCCTGCGGGATACGATTGTCAACTCGCGGGCCGAGGCCGAATGGTTGGGACGAGAAAAGGGCTTTGCGGAAGGACATGCGGAGGGACGGGCAGAAGGCGAACAGACCAAAGCGTTGGAGATAGCCAGAAGACTGAAAACCAAAGGTTTGAGCTCAACGGAAATTGCAGAAACCACCGGCTTGCCGGCCGATGCAATCAACACCTTGACCGTGTAATTTACCCCACCGTCTGCAACTTGGCGAAAGCCGACAACAGGGTCTTGGGTTGCGGGAGGCTGTCGAACTTGACGATGAGCCGCTGGTCGCCGCCCGCGCCTTGAATCTCCAACAGCGTGCCGAGCCCGAATTTGGCATGGGCCACGCGCTGACCGACCGCATAGCCGCCCGCGGCGGGCGCGAAGCCGGACGTACCGGCCGCTGCGGAAGACATGGCGGCGGATGTGCCGCCTGAGACCGGAACACTCTGTGAAACGCTTTGCGAGTCGCCGGCCGGCGCAATACTGATTTTCTTCAACTTGCGTGGCTCAGCCGGACGGATGTGCAAGGTGTCGGGCGTCATTGCGCCGCCGCGCCCAGCGTTGGAAACGCCACCGCGGCCGCTGTAATCGCCGCGCCCGCCGCCCCGGGAGGTTCCGCCGTAGTTGCCCCGGCCGCCCTCATGCGAACTCCGGCCGCCGCGACTACTGCCGAACGCGCCGAAACCGCCCCACGCGCCGCGCTCCTCCTCGTCGTCGAAGCCGAACACGGGCTGCGGCGCCTTCAACACCTGCGGATTCTCGAAACAGCCGGAGCCCTCTATCTCCGACAGGAAACGGCTCGGCTTTGTATCGTTACGCTGTCCCCACCGCATCCGCTTGCGTGCGAAACTCAGGAACAGCCGGCGTTCGCTCCGCGTCACGGCCACATAGAACAGACGGCGTTCTTCTTCCAGATCCTCTTGCGTCGAAGAACTCATCTCGGACGGGAACAGATCCTCCTCGCAACCCACAACGAACACATAGGGGTATTCCAAACCCTTGGCCGCGTGTATCGTCATAAGCGTCACAACGTCGCCTTTCTGCCCGTCGTCCTTGTCTTTATCCTCATCCATGTCTGTCAGCAACGCGATTTCCTGTAAAAAGCGGTCCAACGTCACGACGCCCCCGTAAGGCAGCATCTCGCCCGTCTCCTCGTCCACCTCGAAGTGGTCGCGCTCCACGAACTCCTGCACGGCGTTGAGCAGTTCCTCCACATTGCGCAAACGCGCCTCGCTCTCTATCGTATTCTCCGATTTGTATTCCTGCTCTATGCCGCAATGCTTCCAGATGTCGGCCGCCAGCGTATAGGCGTCGGTATCGGAGAGACGGATGTTCAGGCTCAGAATCATGTCGCGCACGCGCAACAGCCGCCCCGCGGCCGCCCCACCCAAATTGGCCTCGGCACCCACGGCCGGGTCACGCAAAAGTTCTATGGCGTCGAACAGCGCACAGCCCTTGGCCGACGCCAATATCCGCAGCCGGTCTATCGTCGTGTCGCCTATGCCGCGCGCGGGCAGGTTGATGCAACGCAACAGGCAGGCTTCGTCGCGCGGGTTGGCCACCCAACGGAAATAGGCCACCATGTCTTTGATTTCCTTGCGCTGATAGAAACTCTTGCCACCGTAAATCCGGTACGGGATATTGAGCCGGCGCAGGGCGTCTTCCATCGCCTTGCTCTGGTTGTTGGTACGGTAGAGAATCGCGAAATCCTTGTGATGGACGCGCTCGTTCATTTCGGTCTCGAAAATCTGCTGCGCCACCATGCGCCCTTCCTCCTCGTCGGTGGGCGCGGCCAGCAACTTGACGGGACAGCCTTCGTCGTTCTGCGTCCAAATCGTCTTCGGAATACGGCCTTTGTTATTTTCTATGAGCACGTTCGACAACTTGACGATGACGCCTGTGGAACGGTAGTTCTGCTCCAACGCTATCGTCCTGGCCTCCGGATAATCGGCCTTGAAACTCAAGATGTTCTGAATGTTCGCGCCCCGGAACGAATAGATGCTCTGGGAGTCGTCGCCCACCACGCAAATATTGCGGTGCTGAGCCGCCAGTTTCTTGACGATGAGATATTGGGCGAAATTGGTGTCCTGATACTCGTCCACCATGATATAGCGGAAATGTTCCTGGTATTTGGCCAGCACGTCGGGATGGTCGCGCAACAGGATGTTGGTCTGGAACAGCAGATCGTCGAAATCCATCGCGCCGGCATGGAACAGCCGGTTCTGATACTCCGTGTAGAGTTCCGCTATGAGCGGCCGCTGCATCATGCGGTCTTCCTCCTGCAAGGCGGCGTTGCGGGCGTAGTCGGCCGGCCCCACCAACGCGCTTTTGGCCATGGAAATACGCGCCCCCACCATTTTCGGATTATAGAGCTTGGGGTCGAGGTTCTTTTCCTTGACGATGTTTTTGAGAAGATTGCGGCTGTCTTCGGTATCGTAGATCGTAAACGTCTTTTCGTAACCGATCTTTTCGGCATGGGCCCGCAGGATTCGGCAGAAAATGGAGTGGAACGTGCCCATCCAGAGGCTTCGGGCGGACGGGCCTATGAGTTCGGCGATGCGGTCTTTCATCTCCGCGGCGGCCTTGTTCGTGAACGTCAAGGCCATGACGCGGAACGGGTCGTTGCCGATTTCCAACAGATGGGCAATGCGGTACATGAGCGTACGCGTCTTGCCGCTGCCCGCCCCCGCGATGATCATAACCGGGCCTTCGGTACATTCGGCCGCCTGCCGCTGACGGTCGTTCAGTTTGTCCAACAATGCCATGCCTAAGCCAACCGGTTGTTTTTCGGAAAAACGATGCGCGGCGCGAACCGCGCCGCCTCTTCGGGCGTCATCTGTGCAAAGGCCACGATGATGACGAGGTCGCCCACGGCCACCTTGCGGGCGGCCGCGCCGTTCAACCCTATGACACCGCTGTTTCTTTCGCCTCTAATGACATAGGTGTCAAAACGTTCCCCGTTGTTGATGTCGTAAATATACACGCGCTCGTTTTCCAACCGGCCGGCCGCTTCCATCAAGGCCTCGTCTATCGTGATACTGCCGATGTAATTCAAATCGGCCTGCGTCACGGCCACCCGATGAATCTTCGATTTTAAAACTTCTATCGTCACTTTTTCAGACTGTTTGGTTCATAAAAACAAACTTTGAAAGCACCCGCTGAAAGCCCGCTCCCAAAAGGGCGACAAAGATAGTGAAAGGCAAGCGCAATGACAAATAGATAAGATGCGAGGAAATAAGCGGCATTATAGCCGCGTCCGACGGAAGCCGCAAGCATGGCAAGACTTGTCTTGCAAATGCTTCGGCTGACAGAGGAAACACATCGCGAACACAGTGAAGCGATGTTTATTTCCGAGCATGATAACAAACTGCCATTGCCGAGCCGCCTCCTATCTTCACGCACAGCGTAGAGATAGTGAAAGGCAAGCGCAGAAACAAGCAGGTCATCGTTCGCTATCGCGACCTAAAAAAATCATCATGTACCCCATTGGTGATATCCTGGATGATTTTTAGAATATGATGATATAATGCCGGTAATTCCGTTCTGATAATGTCATATATTTCTTCCGGCTCGGTATTCTCATACTCATGCGCTATGACATTGCGCAGGCCGAAGATCCCCCGCCATGGAATTTGCGGATAAAATGTCTCCAAAAAATCCTGTTTAGTAAGCGTATCGACTTTTTTCAGCGTCTCTCCTATGGTTTGCAAACACATACAGGTAGAGTTGTACAAAACGACCCCACTTGGACTCAGTAAGAAATCTTCCGCGGATTTTACCTCTGCCGTGGTCTCTTCTATGAATAAGGCTTGATGTTACATAATCAAGCATATCCAAAATGCGCTCCTTATACGTAAATGGCATCTTTTTCTAAATTTTTTTTGAAAAGGGGACGCATAACGGCACCCAAGGATATCACATCCACCTTACATTGAAAAAGATGTTCCAACTCTTCCTGAATGGCCATCCGATTGAAAAAGGAAGGCGGATTGAGTTTGACGCAAACATCAATATCGCTGCCGGCCTGCTGTTCGCCCCGAGCGGCACTGCCGAACAGCCCCAACATTTCGATACCATACGTATCGGCCTTACCGGTTTTATAAAGCTTAAGTTCGCTTAAAATCTCAGAGGTCAACATAGCTTTTTCCGCTAATTCCACCGACAAAGATAGTGAAAGGCAAGCGCAATGACAAATAGATAAGATGCGAGGAAATAAGCGGCATTATAGCCGCGTCCGACGGAAGCCGCAAGCATGGCAAGACTTGTCTTGCAAATGCTTCGGCTGACAGAGGAAACACATCGCGAACACCGTGAAGCGATGTTTATTTCCGAGCATGATAACAAACTGCCATTGCCAAGCCGCCTCCTATCTTCACGCATAGCGTAGAGAAGTGAAAGGCAAGCGCAATGACAAATGGATAAGATGCGAGGAAATAAGCGGCATTATAGCCGCGTCCTGTCTTCACGAGCCGCAACAGCAGCGTGCGTAAAGATACATAACCTCTTTTCCCGAACCATAAATTTTCTTTTCATTCCATTCTGTATATCAGCCCCGTATATAATTATCGTTTTCTAATACCAATAAATGAATTTTTATGCTTATTTTTGCAAGTTTTGGGGAAATGCCCCAGCGGGCTTTATATGCCCCTGCAGGAGGCCAAGCCAAATGCCGTTTGCAAGCGTGGCCTGCGGCCAAAATATTGTATAAACAATCAATTTTATATAACGTATGCGACAGCTAAAAATCACCAAGTCGATTACCAACCGCGAAACCGCGTCCTTAGACAAATATTTACAGGACATCGGTAAAATGGACTTGGTTTCGGCCGACGAAGAGGTCATTCTGGCTCAGAAAATCAAAATGGGCGATCGCAAAGCTTTGGAGAAACTGACCCAAGCCAATCTGCGCTTCGTCGTTTCCGTAGCGAAACAATATCAGAATCAAGGTTTGAGCCTGCCCGACCTCATCAACGAGGGGAACTTGGG
>CAMWSI010000026.1 GCA_947176875.1 uncultured Bacteroidales bacterium | reverse complement strand
TTGACGTGGCGCGCGGCGAATTCCTTGCCGTAGCCGATGGCGCCTGAGGGCTGCAACACGAGCACGACATAGCCGTGCGAGGCCCACACCTGCTTCGGATAACGCATATCCAACGACTTGGGCGTAGGCGATGTACCGCCGTAGTAATACGTGATGCAAGGATATTGCTTCGTGCCTTTTTGCAACTGTTCAAGCGTCAGGCCATCCGGCAGATAGAGCGTGCCGCTGATGCTGTCGCCGTCGGGCGTCGCGAATTTGAGGTCGAACCAATGATTCATGGCCACCCGTTTCTCCGCGAGTTCCTGCTGCGGATCGAGCAACAGCGTTTCGCTACGGCGGGCCTGCGGATTCGCAAGCGTCCCCTTGCTCAGATAGGCGCGCACCGGCTCGTCGGCCGTCGTACCCGTGTAGAGCATCATGTCGCCGCCCAAAGCCAAGGCTTCGGTATTGGTGGTCTTGAGCGGCACGCGGACAAAGACGGGCTTGTCGCCGCCCAGGCCGCTACCCATGCGGTAGGCGTAAAGATTGACGTTATCGCCGTCGGTGCAACGGAGATAGACATAGCGGCCCGAAGGCTCGAACGCGAAACCGTCGATGGAGGGCGTGAAACCGCGCCCGACGAAATGTGCCTTTTGGGTGGCGATATCGAAGACAAACGGCACATTGTTGTAGTCGTTTACGTAGAGTTCGTCGCCCGGTTGGCTGGCGTTGACGGCCGCATAGTCGGAGAACATGGTCTCGGCGCCGACCACAAAGAGCTGACGGCCATCGGGCGAAAACGCGGCGCCGGACACAAACTGCGTGGTCTGCCAAAGAAGGTCGATTTCCCGGGTTTCCAAGTTCATGATATACATATTCTGACGGATATAGGCCCGCAACGTATCGACCATCTCCGAGGTGGAGAACAAAAGCCGGCGGCCGTCCGCGCTGATGTCCTGCACATCGGCCGACAAAGGCCCATAAGCCAGCGGTTCAAGCCAATTGTTTTCCGTCTTGTTCTTTCGGGTGAACCGACCCGCCTTGCGGTCGGCGCTCCAATCGGCCAGATGGCTCCGCAAATCGAGTTGGTAGAGTTGCGTCCGGTCGTTGTAGTAAGGCCATTGGTCGGCCGGCGAACTGAGGCTCTTAAGGCCAGTCTTGTTGGCTTCGGGCCGCGTCACGACGCTCACGACCATATAGCTACCGTCGGGTGCCCATGTGAAACCGCCCAGTTCTTCGGCCGTCTCGTAAACCGGCTGCGCCGTCTCGCCCAATAGACCGACACATATCCGCGTCCGCTTGCCCTCCCGCTGCATGTAACCGAAATACGGCGCGGCCGGCGCGAACGAGAAATTGGAAATGCCTTTATAGACGGCCGTCACTTGACCGTTATCGGTACGGCCTACCGAAAGACTGCGTTCGTAGCCGCTGCGGTCGGCTTTGACCGCAGTACAGGTCATGGCGTAAAACCGGCCGTCGTAGGAAAGTTTAGGCGAGGCCACACGTTCGCCGAACAGATAGTGCGGCAAATCGTAGCGTTCGCACCGTTCCGGAGCGATCGTCAAGGCCGCGCCGGCTTCAACCGAAACGGTCAGTTCCGGCATCGCATAGGCGCGGCCGAGTTCCACCAACGCCCGCACGATGAGCACATGCAGACCGGGCTCCACGGCCCCGTCATAGGTCTTGGCGGCTGGCCGCGCCGTATCGGCGGCCTGCGCCTGGCCCTGACTCAATACCTTCTTGCCATCCACATACAATTCATAGACCGGCGCGAACCGCACCGCATATCCGGCCTTGACATAGCGGTCGGCCGTCAGATAGGTGCAAAAATAGCGCCACGCGATACGGGCGTCCCCGGCGGAGTCGGCCATCGGTTTTCCATCGGCCGCCGCAACAGCCGAAACCGTCGCGTCCGCCGGCATTTCATGCCAATACAACGCGCCGCTCCCTTGGCGCAAGGCCGCGCCGTCGGTCGGCCGGCTCAACGCCAGTTTTTCCATATCCACGCCCGGCATGGCCAAGATGCGCGGCGTGTCGAAAGCCTCGCCCCGGATGTTCTTTTCGGCCCTGAAAGCCGGCGAAGACATTTCCCAGACATCCGAAACCAACCAAGCTGTAGCCGAAAGGGTCTGCTTCGCCGTATCGGACACGGCCTCGGCGGTGTTCTCCGCCGCCCGCGCGGCGGCCGTATTACTCTGCGCCATGAGCGCGCCGCCGGTAACGTCCGTGAGGCCGCCCGACAGAATGCCTGCAAACAACAAGCCGCCCCAAAGGGCGGCCGCTGTATTTTTTCCGTATTTCATACTGTCTCTCCGTTTTTTATTTTTCAGGAATCACCACCGGAAAATCGTAATCGAAATTCATCAGGTTCATCTTTTCCATGACCTTGCCGAGGAAATCGTGGTAGTGCGGCGTGAACGTGAACGTATTGGCATCGTAGTACTCGCACGACAGCGGCTTGTTGCCGATAGAACCCATATCGATGGACGACGTGTTGAATTCCTCGAGTTCTTCATAAGGCACGACCGATTTCAACACCGGCATCTGTCCGTAGGCTTCGCGCAACAGCAAGTCCACGACCTTGTCGGCCAACGTCGCCGTAAGCCGGCGGTCGTATTCGCGGCATTCGCCGGCACGCGCGAAATAACCCGTTATCTGGGCGCGGGCGTCTATGCCCAGACGGCGCGAAATCTCGCTGGCCACCACGCCGCTCACGCCGCCGAAACGCGGGTGTCCGTATTCGTCTTTTTCCGAGCTGGCGAACACCATTTCCGGCTTGCCGGTTTCCTCGTTATACCAACGGATGCCCTCCGAAACCGCCACAATCAGGTTGCGCTTCGGATTGCGCATATAGAGTTCGTTCACACGCTCGAAGAAAAAGTCCTTGCGTTCGCGCGTAATCTCCACCTCCGGAATCAACGCCAGATGCGCGCCGCCGAACGTCGCCGTACCGGTCAGCCAGCCGGCGTCACGCCCCATGACCTCGACCACCATGACGCGCGAATGCGATTCGGTCGTCGTCTTGATCATATTCGTCAGACGGGCCACCGTGCGGGCGGCGGAAGGGAAACCCGGACAGATGACGGCTTCTATCTCCTTACCATCGACCTCGTGCATCGTACGCGTGCGCAAGTCGTTGTCTATCGTCTTGGGGAAGCCGATGACGGGAATGCCCTCCTGCTCGTAAAGTTTCTTGGCCGCACCGTTGGTATCGTCGCCGCCTATCGTCACGAGCACGTCGATTTTATAACGTTTCAAATTGTTCATGATCTGCCCCACGCGGTCTTCGCCAGGCTTGGACGAGAACGGGTTGGTCCGGCTCGAACGCAAGGCCGTGCCGCCGTAGCAACCGTTATACGGCTGACAGGTCAGATCCATGACGTCGCCGTCTCCCAAAAGACCTTTCCAGCCCTGACGGATACCGTAAACCTTGTAGCCCAGCATCGAAGCGCGGTTACGTACGGCTTCTATGCTCGAATTGATGGCCGGCGTATCGCCGCCGCCCGACAGAATGGCAAGCGTCTTGCCCTTGAACAATTTGTTTTCCAAACTCATATCAATTGGTTTTTTAATTTCAAAATAAATCCGAATGGGATCCGGTATCAATAAACATTAATATTAATATTAATATTAATATCAATTCCATATCATTTTGTTGCCATACCAGAAGCCAATCCGGCGCTATATGACATTCCACAATCAACATATTGGCCTGTCAATTTGTGAAGTTTATAAGAGGATGGCAAGCGACCGGATTTTTCCAATAGGCTTATGACTTTTCTAAGTTTCTCAAGGTCTAAGCCTCTTTTAAAACACTTTTTAAGTGATTTCTTAAATTTATTGGAATAGAAAATCCGGTATTTCATTTCCCTAAAATCTGCTTAAACATATCATCTACACTGTCTGCATGATATACACGCCTGGCCTTGACATCTTCCAACGCTTCATCCAAACCGCTTTTACGTTTAGCCTTTTCGGGCTGGGCGATAGACACACTTTCAATGGCACCGAGAATCTTTTTCAAACTCGAAAGAAGCTCCACGTTCTCTATATTCAAGATTAACTGTGTCATATTTATGAAAATATTATGCAAACAAATTTACGTAAAATCTTCGGAATAACCGAAAAAACGCGCATAAAGCGTCGAAGTCCCTCCTCAAAGGGCAAAAAAGAAATACATAAACAAAACTGAAACAAGGCAATAGCATTCAATGACGGTTCTCGCAGAGTACCATCCCACTTACCATACAATGGTATATCATAAGCCGACCCGGTTCAGGAAATCGCGGACAAAAGCCGAACAAGCCTCCGGCTCTTCCCAAAATCCCATGTGCCCGCACGGCAACCACAGGATTTCGGCACGCCCGCACAGCATGGCCTGACTCATCACCTTGGAGACATTCTGCTTCTCGTCGTGACGGCCGATGATGAAACAAAACGGCAAGGGGGCGGAAGCTAACGGCGAACCATGCTCTGTTGCAGCCGACTTTAGGGAGCGAAGCGTACGTGGAGGCAAAACAGAGGCATTGTCGCCGTCAGCGGATGCAGAGGCCAAAATATGTAGATAACTCTTGCGTTCGGCCAACCCTTTCTGTATGGCCAAAATGGCTTCCAACGACATCGCGCGGCCGGCTTCGGTCAAAGCGGCGATTTTGTCGGCCATGCGTTCCCGGTTCTGCGGCGCGAACAGCGTCGGCATAAAGCGCGTCACGAAGTCTTTCTTGGCCTCACCGCCCTGTTCGAGCAACGCGATGGCGCGACGGCGCTGTTTCAAGCCCTCCTCGCCGTCCTGCGCGGCCTGCGAGTGGAACAGCACAATGCCCTTTACCTTTTCGGGAAACAGGTCGGCCACAGCCAAAGCGACATAGCCGCCCATGGAATGCCCTACCAACACGGCCTCCGTAACGTCTTCCGCCCGCATGACGGCCTCCACGACCTGCGCGCAAAGCGGCACCGAATGCACGCCGGAAAGCACCTCGCTTTGGCCGTGGCCGGGCAGGTCAATGGCCAGCACGCGGTTTTCGGCCGCCCATACCTCCGCCATTTCGCGCCACACCCAAGCACCTTCCATCAGCCCGTGCAACAACACGACCGCAGGCCCCGCACCCGCCGTCACATAATGTATTTTCTTATCATCTACGGCAATATATCGGTCTTCCATCATCTTGTCCATGATTAGGTACGCCGACGTCCCGCGTCGAAACGCCGTTTATTTGTTCTCGTTTAACAGCCGGCCGCGCTCGATGCGCGCCGCGCGATCTTCCTCTTCCGAAAGGCCTTCTTCCTCATAGGCCCGCACTTTGACGTAGTTGCGCCATTTCTCCAACACCCTCTCCATATCGTCGGGAATAGGCGCCGAAAACCGCAGCGTCTGACGCGTGGCCGGATGCACGAAGCCTATCGTGGCGGCGTGCAAGGCCTGACGCGGCAACAGGTCAAAGCAATTCTGCACGAACTGCTTGTATTTCGTAAACGTCGTACCTTTCAAAATCTGGTCGCCGCCATAAGTGGCGTCGTTGAACAGCGGATGCTTGATATAACGCATATGGCAACGGATCTGATGCGTCCGTCCCGTCTCCAGAACGCAGGAAACGCGCGTCACATAGCCGAACCTTTCCTCCACATGATAGTGCGTCACAGCCTCCTTGCCGGCCGAACCGTCGGGATAGACCGTCATGACGCGGCGGTCGCGCACGCTGCGGCCTATCGCACCCTCCACCGTGCCGTCGTCTTCCTTGAAGTCGCCCCATACGAGCGCGTGGTACTTGCGTTCCACCGAATGGTCGAAGAACTGCTTGGCCAGAAACGTCTGCGCCATCTCGTTCTTGGCCACGAGCAACAGCCCCGACGTGTCTTTGTCGATGCGGTGCACCAAATAAACCTTGCCCTGCACGTGATACATCAAAGCCTGTACGAGCGTACCCGTGAAATTGCCGAAACCCGGATGCACGACCATGCCGGGCACCTTGTTCACGATGATGACATCCTCGTCTTCGTACACGATATCGACCGGGATGTTTTCAGGCTGCAACTCGAATTCATGCGGCGGATGCGGCAAAACGATACTGATGACGTCGCCGGGCTTGACCTTGTAGTTGGGCTTGACCGCCGTGCCGTTCACGAGGATGTTGCCGGCCTTGGCGGCGTTCTGTATGCGGTTGCGGGCCGTACTCTGCAAACGATCGACCAAGAATTTGTCGATGCGCAATTGCGTCTGCCCCTTGTCGGCCGTAATGCGGAAATGTTCATAGAGTTCGGTGCTTTCTTCATCCGAATCGTCCGAACCGTCCACGCCGGAGACGTTTACGTCTGATCCTACGGGAGATCCGATGTTCAGGGGCATGTCCACGTCCGACCCGACGCCCGTTCCGGCGGCTGACCCAACGCCGGCCGCCGCATAAGCCGCTCCTTGTTCTTCAGCCGCACCGGCCGTGTCGTATATCTTCTTATCCATAATTTACGGTATCACGATTTTGGCATAGGCACTGCGGCCATCCGCTCCCACGAGCCGCAGTACATAAACACCCCGTTCGAGTCCGCCGACCGGGCATTCGGCGCGGAATTGTTCCCGCCGGCACAGCCGTCCATCCACCGTGCTCATTTGCAGATACGTATCGGCCGCCGACCAGCCCTCCGGCAACACGATATGCAAGACCCCGCCCCGCACCGGGTTCGGATAAACCCGCAGCGGCTGTGCCGATGGCGGCGCGGCGCGATGTCCGGCATCCTCATTGGCCACCGGCAGACGCGCCGCCATGCCGAATGCGGGCCGCAACATGGGTGCACCGTGATACATCAAGGGCCGCCAACGCCATTCATGGGTATCGGCATCCAAATAATAGTAATGGCTGTGCGCCCGGGCATCGTTATTCTGGTCAAAACCGAGGTTCAGGAACGTACCGCCGCTCTGACGGATACCGACAAAAAAACGGCCTTGCGGCAACAGAAGCCCGCCATTATCCAGATTGTAAGTGTAAAAATGGTTGAGACCTTCTTCAAAAACCGGATAAATCCAATCGCTTTCGTAAAGCAACGCATCCGGCACATAACCTTCACCGCGGTCGCCGGGTACGGCACGCCAGACACAAATACTGAAAGCCGCCGAATTGGCATCGTTGAAGGAGCGGTTGAAAAACAGCCGCAAGGCCGTCAGCGTATCGGGCCGCCGCAACGAAAACCCGACGGCCATCGCACCGCCCGCATACGTAGGTCCCAGACCGGCCTCGGCCGTGCCGTCGTCGTAAGCGAACTCATCGCCGAAAACCTGCGTGAACGCCATCGTGTCGTTGCGCGGGCAGAAATCGGCCGAAAAAACAGTGTCTTCCCCGTCCAAGCCACCGCGGTACCGGACGATATGCTCCAGACGGCAACTCCGGGTCTCCGCCGCATCGGCTTCCGCCGTCCAACCGGCAAAACCGTAATCGAACGCCGCCGGCGACAAGGCCGGCTCCGTCGCATAACCGCGCTGGACAAACGGGTATATGACGGCCGGTGCCATACTGTCTCCCGGATAAGCATATAAAACCGAATCGTTCGCATCATCGCGCAACACATACCGATATCCGATGCGCGAAACATCCGCTCCCAAGTGCGTTATCTGCACGTCAAACGCCTTGCGCAGATCCGAAACGTCGAAATGTCGCCACGGCACCCGCGTATAATCGGCGGTTACGGTCGGCGCGGCCGCCACGAATGCCACATCGGTCTGCCGGGTACGTCCCGGTTCCCGGCCATAATTCAAATACACACAGTCGATATGCCATTGTCCGCCACCAGTCCGCAAGTCGCGGTCCACCGACGAATAAGCCCGGAAACGGAAACGGAAATCGCGCTTGTTGAAACCGGGTGTCGTTATCGGCACCTCCACATAACGGAAATAATCCACCTCCTGCACCCCGTAACGCCCCGCACTGTCAAGCAACGGACAAAATTCGGAAAGGCTCATACCGTCACTACCCCACATCCGCACCCACATGGCGAGTTCCTCACTGTAAAATTCCAGCAACAGACGGTCGGACGCATTCGGACTCTGCCCCCGGTTCGTGCTGTCCCAGAGACTTCCCCAACCGCCGCCCGGCTGATAATAGAAACTCAATATGATGGAATCGTCCGTGGTCAATGCACGCGGAACAGGATCGAAGACTGAATCCAAACGGATAGGTCTGGAAGTCAGCGTGTCGGCAGAGAAAGAAACCCCCAGGCCACCATGCCGGTAAAGCATACCCTTTTCGTCCACGGCATCGAATGTCGCCACGCCGTAAGTAGGCGGATAAAAAGCGTATGCGTTATTGACAAACACACTCCTGTCCTGCCACAACCCGGCGTCGGGATAAGGCCCGTCATAAGAAAAATCATCGAAAAACGGCAAGAGAACCGCCGTCTCGTCCGCCGCGGCCGACCAATCGTCCGCCTTGTCGGCTTTTCCCGCTGTCGGACGCGCCGCCTGTTCCAAAAGCGCGTTGCCGCTCAGCTTCTGCAAACGCAGACCGGGCGGGACCGTATCGGTCGGAACCGTCCGGACCGACTCCGCCCGCGCACAGCCAATCAGCCCCCCCCCTGCCAAAGCGAGCCGCAACACGTATCTACAAATCCTCATCATAATCCTCATCCGTAAAATCCGCAAAGTCCGCCCCGTCCGTCGAAACCGACGAAGCCGCCCCGTCCGTATCCAAACCATCGGCTTCCGCCGCCTCCCGCTGCGGGCTGTCCCCTTCGGCCCTCCTCAACCTGTCACGCGGTGCCGGTA